>NZ_JAAAJC010000006.1 GCF_009900715.1 Halococcus salsus | reverse complement strand
TGTGCCCCATCTCGATGCGCACCCCGCGGTAGTTGAGCGCCTCGTACGGGTTCGGCGCTTCACTGGCATCGGCGTCCACCTCCAGACTGGCCCCGTCGATGTAGCTGTTCTCGCTCCCCAACCGTATCTGATTGTTGTCGTTGTTCCGGTAGGTTCCACCCTCGTACTGGACCACACCGTAGGTTCGGCTGGTGTAACAGCCGTTCGAGCCGAACTCCTCGATGTGACAGTCCCGAAAGGTGATCGTGCCGTAGGTCCCGATACCAACCCAGATACCGCTTCGACCGTTGCCGGCGTTGTACGACCCCATCAACCCGTGATTGTTCGCCCGGAGGTTCGTCACCAGACCCGTTCCGCTCTCCGAGCGAACGATCGGGTAGAAGAAGTCGTGAACGCGTGGATTACCGCTCCCCCCTCCGACGCCCGGTGAGTAGCCCGGTTCCCCTTTCGGGATCGAATCCCTGTTGATCCCCTGACCGATGAGCTCGACGTCGTGAACTCGGACGTTATCGTCGCCCGCGATGTGGAGCGCGGGCGTCGCCCCGTCGGCCCGTTGGTCGATGTCGATACCCTCGAACAGCACCCCTTCGCCCCGGTCCACCACCAAGACCTTCTCGTTGAAGTCCTCCGGAACCGTAAAGCGTGCGTCGCCGACCCCCAGAAATCCCACGTTAGTGAGACCGAGAACCGCGTTCTTCTCGGTGATCTTGTACTCGCCTTCCGGAAACTCGAGCAGGGTATAATCGTCGGCCGCCGCGGTGATCTGGTCGTCGCAGGGTTCGTTCCCTGTCGGGTCACACCCTGCATCTTCGACCATATCGACGGTTCGATTGAACTGGATCCCGCGACGCGTGAACGCCGCGCTCGCCGGTCCCGACAGCAGTCCCGCCGACCCCGCCGCTACCCCTGCGAGTTTCAAGTACGAACGTCGATTCACCGATAGCTCTCCTGCCATCCCCCGGATCTTCCCCTTGCTGCGTGGCATTGTCCGAACGCGCTATCGCCATTGTAAAAACTATTGCCATACGTGTATCATTCAGTACCTTTTGCCGATAGTTGGAGAGGGACAGACGTCGAGGGATACACTGAACGTACTTCCGCGCTTGGAATCGAACGACGGTCGGGACTGTAGACTCGGTAGGACAACGGTTCACGGGGGTGACGTGACCGCCGATGAACGGGTCGACCCGGAAACGACTCCCGACCCGGGAGGTTTTGTCGCCCCCCGACCGACGTTTACCATGACCGTCTACGAGGCCGACCTCCCGGGCGTCGGCAAGAAGTTCGAGGTCGAACTCGACGACGAACGGCGACTGGTGATCGTGATCCACAACACGGGCCGGCGCGAGCTGTTCGTTCGGGCGGACCCCGACGCGGACGCCGAGAAACTGTTCGAGGTCTCGGACCGGCTGGCCCGCCAAGTGGGAACCATCCTCGAAGGGGCGTACTTCCAGCCGATCCGCACCGAGACGATCGACACGGTGCTCTCGGACGACACCCTCATCGAGTGGGCTCGGGTCCAACCGGAGTCGTCGCTCGTCGGCGGCACCCTCGCGGAGACGCGCCTCCGACAGGAGCTCGGGGTCTCCGTGATCGCCGTCCAGCGCGGCGAGGAGACCATCACGAACCCGGGCCCCGAAACCCGGATCGAGCCGGACGACACCCTCGTCGTGCTCGGGTCGCAGACGGCCTGTCGCCGTCTCGACGACCTCGCCGCCGGAGGTACCGACGACGAATCTGGGGCCTGAATGGCGAAGACGCTCCTGCTCGAACTCGGTGTGATGTTCGCCGCCATCGCGCTCGGCGGCGCGCTCGCACGGGCGCTCGACCAGTCGGTGATCCCCTTCTACGTCCTCGCGGGGCTCGCCGTCAACCCCTACACTCTCGGCGCGCTCGGTCTCCCCTCGCTCGGCGACAACGAGGTGATCACCGTCGCGGGCGAGCTCGGGATCGTTTTTCTCCTGTTCTTCCTCGGCCTCGAGTTCTCGATCGACCAGCTCCTCGAGAGCGGCGACCGGATGGTGAAGGCGGGGCTGGTCGACCTCGGGATCAACTTCCCGATCGGGGTGGGCATCGGGCTCGCGCTCGGCTGGACGGTCCTCGAAGCGGTGGTGCTCGGCGGGGTCGTCTACATCTCCTCCAGCGCCGTGATCACGAAGTCCCTCATCGACCTCGGCTGGATCGCGAACGCCGAGAGCGGTCCCATCCTCGGCACGCTGGTCTTCGAGGACCTCGTGATCGCGGTCTACCTCGCGGCGCTCGCGGCCGTCCTGACCGGCGGGGGCGACCTTGCGACGGCCGCGACCGGGATCGCCGTCGTCGCGGGCTTTCTCCTCGCGCTGGTCGCGCTCGTCGCGTTCGGCGAAGCGCTCTTCGAGTGGTATCTCGGGGTTCGCTCGGACGAGCAGTTCGTGCTCCGGACGGTCGCGGTCACGGTCCTGATCGCCGGCGGCGCGCTCGCGGTCGGCGCGAGCGAGGCGGTCGCGGCCTTCTTCGTCGGCATGGGGTTCAGCTCGACCCGTCACGTCGAGCGCATCGAGGAGCGGCTGATCCCGCTTCGGGACGTCTTCGCGGCCGTCTTCTTCTTCTGGATCGGGCTGACCACCGACCCGCGAGCGGTGGTCGGGGTCGTCGGCGTACTCGCCGTCGCGGTCGTCCTCACGACCCCGACGAAATTCGTCTCGGGCTACCTCGGGGGTCGCCTCTACGACCTCGATACGCGCCGTTCGGTCCGGGTCGGCTGCGGGCTGGTGACCCGCGGGGAGTTCTCGCTGATCATCGCGGCGCTCGTCGCTTCGCAGTCGGGCAGTCCGGTGCTGAGCGAGACGATCCCGGCGTTCGCCGTCGGCTACGTCCTCGTCATGAGCGTGCTCGGGACGACGCTGATGGCGGCGGCCGACACCGTCGAGGCGGGACTCCGCACCACCGCCCGCACGCTCACCGGCGGGGACCGGCCCTGACCGATCCCGGTTCGCCCCGATAACAGCACACAAATACCTGGATCACGACTTCCCAGCCAATGCTCGAACGGTTTCGTCATCCCCTCGTCGCCGTCGCCGGTGCGCTACTGCTCACGATCCCCTGGATCGTGACGTTCTTCTCGTACGGCGGCTACGGAACCGTTCACCCCGGGGAGAACATCCTGCCGGTTCTCGCGGTGGCCGTCGGCGGACTCGCCATCCTCGGCGCAGCGTTCCTGCTCGCGTGGGCGGCCGAGACCGCCGAGAAGGACGTCCCCCAGGCGTTCGCCATCGCGGTGCTGGCGGTGCTGGCGGTCGCGCCCGAGTACGCCGTCGACGCGCTCTACGCCTGGCAGGCGGGGGCGGGGTCGGACCAGGCGGCCAACCTCGCGGTGGCCAACATGACCGGTGCGAACCGGATCCTGATCGGCCTCGGCTGGTCGGGCATCGCGCTGTTCAGCATCTCCCGGGCGAAACGCTCGGGTGATGCGGCCGTCGAGGAGCGCTCGGGCTTCCTCGCCGACGTCGTCGTCCTCGACCGCGAGATCGGTCTCGAGATCGTCCTCCTGCTCGTCGCGACCCTCTTCGCCTTCTTCATCCCGTTGAGCGGCGGGATCGGCCCGATCGACACCCTCCTGCTCGTCGGCCTCTACGTCTTCTACCTGTTCGTCATCATCCGCGGCGACGTCGAGGAACCGGAGGAGAACGTCGGCGTCCCGGCCTACTTCCAGACCTACCCGAAGCTGGCCCGCATCGGGGTCGTCCTGGTCGGCTTCGCCTTCTCGGGTGCGATAATCTTCACCGCGGTCCACCCGTTCGCGGAGGGGCTCGAACAGGTCGGCCTCCAGTACGGGGTCCCCGAGTTCTTCATGATCCAATGGGTGGCCCCGCTCGCGAGCGAGAGCCCCGAACTCGTCGTGGTGGCCTACCTCGTGAACAAGGCCCGCTCGACCGCCGGCTTCAACGCGCTCATCTCCTCGAAGCTCAACCAGTGGACCCTCCTGATCGGCACGCTCGCCGTGGTCTACTCGATCTCCGCGGGTGCAATCGGGACGCTGCCGTTCGACTCGAAGCAGGCCGCCGAGATCTGGATCACGGCCGCCCAGAGCCTCTTCGCCATCGCCATCCTCACGAACCTCGAGATCAGCGTCCGCGAGGCGGTCGCACTCTTAGTACTGTTCGTCTCGCAGGTCGTCGCGGAGTTCTACGTCATCCGGACGATCGCCGAACCGGCCGCCACACAGGTCAGCATCCAGATACTCTACGTCTACACGGTCGTCTACGTCGTGCTCGGTCTCGCGCTGTTCGCCAGGCGACGTGAAAGCCTCGGGACCCTGCTCGGCCACACCGCCACGAACACCCGCGACGCGTTCACGTCGGACCAGCCCGAAGGGGCCGACTGACGACCCGGAAAGAACGGGACGTGAACCGTATACCGTTCTATTCCGCCCAGTAGGCGTCCCCGGGCGTGGTCTCGAAGACCGCTCGGGAGAGCATGTCGACCGCCTTTTCGAGCCCTTCGCGCGAACTCGTCAGCGAGTCCTCGTGTTCGATCGAGAGTGCCCCGTCGTAGCCCACCATCCGGAGGGTCGAGACGACGTCCTTCCAGTGGGACTCGCCGTGGCCGTAGCCGACGCTTCGGAAGAGCCACGAGCGGTCGGCCTCCTCGGTGTACGGTGCGGTGTCGAGCACGCCCTTGACCTTCGAGTTGGGTTCGTAGACTCGTGTGTCCTTCGCGTGGACGTGGTGGATCGCGTCGCCGAGATACCGGATCGCCTCCGGGACGTCGATACCCTGCCAGTAGAGGTGTGAGGGGTCGAAGTTCGCGCCGATCCGGTCGCCCGCCGCCTCGTGGAGTCGCCGCATCCCCGAGGGTTCGTAGACCAGCATGTTCGGGTGCATTTCGATGCCGACGTTCACGCCGTGGTCGTCGGCGACCCCGGCGATCTCGCTCCAGTACTCCTCGGCGACCTCCCACTGGTAGTCGTGGGCCTCCTTGTGCTCGGTTGGCCACGGCGCGGTGATCCAGTTCGGGACCTCGTCGTTCGGGCTCCCGCCCGGCAGCCCCGAGAAGGTGGTGACGGTGTCCACACCGAGCTGGTCGGCGAGTTCGATCGCCTCGCGGAGTTCGGTGTCGGCCTCGGCGGCGTGGTCGTCGACCGGGTGGATCGGGTTGTTGTGGGTCGCGAGCGCGCTGACCTCTAGCCCGTGTTCGTCGAGGAGCGCGTGGAGCTCCGACTGTGCCTCGTCGTCGTCGAGGTACTCTTCGCGCGTGAGGTGGTCGTCGCCGGGACTACCGCCACAGCCGAGTTCGACCCGCTCGACCCCGAGGTCCGCGAGGTACGAACAGGTCTCGTCGAGCGACTGGCCGCCGAATGGAACGGTGAGGACGCCGATCTGCATACAGGGGACCTCTCCGGGCGGACGAATAAAGCTTCAGGTCCCACACCGGTGTCCGGGGCTCACCGCCGCCGGCTCAGGTCGGCGATCCCCGGCCACGATGGCGGTCGCGCCGCTCCGCCTCGTCGAAGGGGTCGTCGAGTTCGCCCATGACCTCCTCGAAGGCGTCGGTGGCGGTGAACAGCCCGACGACCTCGCCGTCCGCCTCGACCAGCGCGAGTTCCTGGTTCTCCGCCTGGAACCGGTCGATCGCGTCGCTGACCTCTTCGTCGGCCGGCAGCGTCATCGGCGGGGCGGCGAGGTCCTCGATGGAGACCGCACCGTTCGCGAGGTCGTCGTACCGGCTCGCGATCGTCGGGAGGTAGACGACCCCGACGAACTCGTCGAGGTCCTCGCCGACCACCGGATACCGCGAGTGGGAGTGGTCTTCGAGGATCGCGAGGTTCTCGGCGGGTGTGTTCTCGGTCGAGAACGCGACGACCTCCTCGCGGGGCACCATGACTCCCCGGATCGACATATCGCCCGCGACCAGCGCGTTCAGCACCTCCTCGCGTCGCTCGCCGGCGAGGTCGCTCTCGTCGAGCACCGACTCGATGTGTCTGTGGAGGTCCGCCCGACCGTCGACGTCCTCGTCGTCGTCGCCGGATTCGAGCCACGCACCGGTCATCTCCACGCCGAACAGCCCCAGCGTCCACTTGGCGAAGACGTCGCCGATCCGGAGCAGCGGCCAGATGAGCTTGGTGAACCAGTACAGCGGGGTGGCACCGTATCGGGACACCTGTTTCGCGCGCTCGACCCCGAGATACGTCGGGGCCTGCTCGCCGTGCGTGAGGTGCAACAGGTTGATGATCAGCCACGCCGCGATCGCCCCCGCACCGAGCGAGGCGAGCACGGTGCCGCCGAACACCGGCTCGAACAGCGCCGCGAGCGCGGGTTCGGCCACGATCCCGACCGCGATGCTGGACGCCGTGATCCCGATCTGACAGCCCGTGAGGTAGATCTCGAGGTTCTGGGTCATCTCCCACGCCCGTTCGAGACCACGATCGCCCGACTCGACGAACTCCTCTTTCGTGTACTGCTGGGCTCGGGTCAGCGCGAACTCGATCGCGACGAAGAAGCCGTTCGCGAGGATCAACCCGACCCCGACCAGCAGCCGGACGCCGACCTCGACCGCGTTCATCGTTGGCCCTCCACTGCGGCCGTCGTGTGGACGCCTCGAACCCGCCGAACGTCCCGGCTACACGTCCGACTCATGCCGGGTCCCCCGACGAGTCGGGACCACGACCGCTCGTCGGTCGTCGGTCCGGTTGGTAGTCGTCGATCGGGTCGTCGAGGTCGCCCATGACCTCCTCGAAGGCGTCGGTGACGGTGAGCAGCCCGACGACCTCGCCGTCCGCCTCGATCAGCGCGAGTTCCTGGTTCTCCGCCTGGAACCGGTCGATCGCGTCACTGACCTCCTCGTCGACCGGTAGCGTCATCGGCGCGGTCGCCAACGCCTCGATGTCGACCTCGCCGTTCCGGAACGCCTCGAACCGGTTCGTGATCGCCGCGAGGTAGACCACCCCCAGATACTCGTCGTCGGGCCCGAACAGCGGGAATCGGAGGTAGGGGTTCTCCTCGACGACCGCGAGGTTCTCGGCGGGCGTGTTCTCGGTCGAGAGCCCGGCGACCGCCTCGCGGGGCACCATGACGTCCGATACGGGTATCTCCCCGACCGCGAGCGCGTTCATCACCTCCTCACGGCGCTCCTCGGGGAGGTCGCTCTCGTTGAGCACCGACCCGAGGCGTCGATGGAGGTCCGCACGTCCCTCGATCACGTCGGCCTCGGCTTCGAGCCACGCACCGGTCATCTCCACGCCGAACAGCCCCAGCGTCCACTTCGCGACCGCGTCACCCAGATCGAGGATCGGCCGGATAACCCGCGTGAACCAGTACAGCGGGGTCGCGCCGTACCGACACACCTGCTTCGAGCGCTCGACCCCGAGATACGTCGGCGTCTGCTCGCCGTAGACCACGTGGACGAGATTGACCACGAGGAAGGCGAGCAGCGCGCCCGCGCCGAGCGAGGCGAGCACGGTGCCGCCGAAGACGGGTTCGAGGATCGCCGCGAGCGCGGGTTCGGCCACGATCCCGAGCGAGATGCTCGCGGCGGTGATCCCGACCTGACAGCCCGTGAGGTAGATCTCGAGGTCCTCCGTCATCGCCCACGCCCGTTCGAGCCCGGTGTCGCCGGGTTCGACGAACTCCGACTCGGAGTACTGCCGCGCACGCGTGAGACCGAACTCGATCGCGACGAAGAAGCCGTTCGCGAGGATCAACGCCCCCCCGCCGACCAGTCTGAGCGCTATCTCTATCGAGTTCATCCTGTTGGGAAGGCTACCATCGTGGGGCGGAAAACCGTTGGGTATCGCCGCGCTCGTTCGGTTCGACGAACGGGACCGGTTTCAGTCGAGTTCGACGGCCGCGTCGTGGCTCGCCCCGTCGAGCCGGATCGCCCGGCCGTTCTCCGAGGAGCGATAGATCGCGTCGATGACGCGCTGGACGACCATCCCCTGTTCGAGCGTGTTCATCTCGGGCGGGGTTCCGCTCTCGACGGCCTCCAGAAACGCCGCCTGCTCGGCCGCCATCGAGTCGTTCGTCCGAGTGGTGATGTCGGTGTCCGCGAGGTGGTCGGTCCCCTTCTTCCCGCTCTCGTAGATCTTGAGGGTGTCCTCGCTCCGGTCGAAGCAGGCCCCGGCGTCGCTGCCGCGGAGCATGAACTCGTGGTTCGTGGGGCGGTTGGTGGCCCACGCGGCTTCGAGCGAGACGGTCGCGCCGTTCGCACATCTGATGAACGCGGTCACGGAGTCGTCGACGTCGAACTCGCCCGGGCCGAGGTCCTCGCCGAACATATCGATGTAGGCGTAGTCCTCGCGTGACCCGAACGACGAGCGCGTGGTGGCCGAGACCTCCACGACCTCGGGGAAGTCCAGGAAGTAGAGCGCGAGGTCGATGGCGTGGACGCCGATATCGATCAGTGACCCGCCGCCCGAGGAGGCCTGACTCGTGAACCACGACCCCCGGCCCGGGATCCCCCGCCGGCGGATGTAGTTGGCCTCGACGTGGTGAGCGGTGCCGAACCGGCCGTCGCGCTGGAACCCCTTCAGCACCTCGACGGAGTTGGCGAAGCGGTTCTCGAAGCCCGTCATCACGAACGCCTCGCTGTCGGCGGCGGCCTCGGCGATCGCCTCCGCGCTCTCGATGGTGTGTGCGAGCGGTTTTTCGAGCAACACGTTCGTGTTCGACTCCAGCGCCATCGTGGCGTACTCCTCGTGGTACCGGTTCGGCGTACCGACCACGACCCCCTCGGCCTCGGCGAACAGTTCGTCGGCCTTCTCGTAAGCGCTCGTTGCGTAGGCGTCGGCGAAGGCGGTGCGGGCGTCGGGGTTGATATCGACCCCGCCGACGATATCGGCCCCGTGGTCGACGAGTCTATCGGCATGAAATCGGCCGATGTTCCCGAGACCGATGATCCCGATCTTCGGGGACGTGGAGGACATATCACTCCTATCCACACCGTGACCGTAAGAATACCGTTCTGGTACCGGATCGGAGCGAACGAAAAGCCTATCGAACGACCATGTCGGCCGTCCCTCTAGGACCCACACGCTCGACGACCACGGTTCCGAACCGACCGCGCTACTCGCTGTTGGCCCGGACGAACGTCACCGGGCACGGGGCCGAGAGCATCACCTTCTGGGCCGTCGATCCGAACACCGCCTTGCCGGTCGGCGAGCGCTGCCGCCCACCGACGACCACGAGGTCGGCGTCGGCCTCCTCGGCGAGCCCGATGATGCTGTCGCCGTGGTTGCCGACCGCCCCGCCGACGGAGTACTCGATACCCGCGGCCTCGAGCCGGTCGGCGAGCTCGCGGATCGTGGCGTGACGCGCCGCGACGCGGTTCGGCGTGACCTCGCCACCGGCGTCGAACCCAAGACTCTCGACGGTGTTCGCGTACTCGTCCTCGGTGAAGACGTGCCCGAGCACGACCGATGCGCCCGACGACCCGACGATGTCGATCGTGGTCTCGGCGAGTTCGTCGATACGTTCGGCGTCGCCCGGTCCGACCGCCAGCACGACGGTTTCGAGTGCCATACCCAACGATACCCACTACCCTTATATAATACTACGGACCGCAGTCGGCCGCGAGACGCGCGCCAGTCCCCGGACGGTCGAGGCTCGCGAGGTCGATCTCGCCCGCCGAGACGGGAACGCCGTCGTAGGGATCGCTCGCGAGCAACAGCGAGCCGTCGAGGTCGGCGTACTCGATCGCGGGGACGAGGTGGTGGGCCCCGGCGATCGCGGCGTTGGACTCGACCATACAACCGAGCATGACCTCGAGGCCGTTCGTGTGTGCCGTGTGGATCATCCGGCGCGCCGCTCGGAGGCCGCCACACTTCATGAGTTTGATGTTGGCGATGTCGGCCCGGCCGACGAGTTCGGGCACGTCGTCCGGGTTCACACACGACTCGTCGGCGGCGATCGGGAGGGCGGCGCGCTCGTGGACGTATTCGAGCCCGGCGGGGTTCTCGGCGGGAACGGGCTGTTCGACGAACTCCACCCCGAACTCCCGACAGGTCTCGATCTTCTCGACCGCCTCGTGTGGGGTCCACGCCTCGTTGGCGTCGACACGGATCCGGGCGTCGGGGGCGGCCTCGCGCACCGTCTCGACGACCGCGCGGTCGCGGTCGGTGCCGAGCTTGACCTTCAGTATCTGGTAGCCCGCGTCCACCGCGTGCTCGGTCTTCTCCGCGATCCGCTCCAGCGTGTCGAGCCCGATCGTGAACGAGGTCGGGACGGTCCTCGCCGGGTCGAGCCCCCAGTAGCGATACAGTGGGAGGTCGAGGCGTTTCGCGGCGAGGTCGTGGAGCGCCGTCGACACCGCACACCGCGCGGCGGGGTTCCGGGTGACGACCTCGCGGAGCCGGCGCTCGACGCGTGCGAGGGCGTGCGGGTCGTCGATCTCCTCGACGACCGCGAGCAGCTCCGGCAGCACGGTCTCGACGGTGTCGGCGGTCTCGCCGTAGTGTCGCGAGGGGGCGGCCCCGCCGATGCCGGTGTGCTCGCCGTCCGAGACCCGAACGACCACGTTCTCGGCGACCTCTTGGGTACCGCGCGCGATGGTGAACGCGTTCGCGAGGTCGAGCGAGACCCGTTCGAACTCCGTTTCGAGGCTCACAGCACCGCCTCCAGCACCCCCTCCGGGCCGAACCGGAGGAGGTCGGTGGCCGGCACGTCGAGGGCTTCGGTGTAGGCTCCGACCGCGCTCCGGGCTCCCTCGTCGGTTTCGAGGCTCCGGGTGTTGAGCGCGCCCGCGACGACCTCGGTCTCGTGGACGGGTTCGGCGAACGACTCGTAGCGTTCGACGTAGGTCGGCAACGGCGGGATCTCGATGTGCTCGTAGCCGTGGATCGTCTCGCGGCCCGCCTCGTGACAGAGTACGAGCTCGTCCGGCATCGCGCCGTGGAGGATCCCGCAGGTCACCGCCGAGTAGGCCGGGTGGACGATCGAAGCCTGGCCCTCGACGAAGAGGTAGTCGTGGTCCGCGCGTTCGAGTATCATCTCCTCGACCGCGCCCGCGGTGAAGTCGCTCACCACGCGGTCGATCGGGTTCCCCCAGCCCTCGATCATGATCCCGGTCTGGCCCGTGGGGATGAACGCCGCGTCCTCGCCGCGCTCGCGGGCGGCCTCGTAGAGTTCGCGCGCGACCGTCATCTTCCCCACCGAGCAGTCCGTGCCCACGGTGAGGATCACCTCGGCGTCGACCTCGCCCGCGCGGCCCTCGCTCACGCCGAGGTCGTCGGGTGGATTCCGGACGTCGGTGAGCTCACAGCCGTGTTCGTCGGCGAGTTCCCGGAACTCCTCATCGTCGTTGAGGAAGGAGTGGAGCCCCGCGGTGACGTCACAGCCGCGTTCGAGCGCCGTTCGGACGTCCGCGCGCCAGGAGTCCTCGAAGCCACCGCCGATCGGCGCGATCCCAATGATCAGTTCGTCACAGCGCTCGACCTCGTCCATCCCCGAGACGATCGGTGCGTCCTGGACGTCGGGCAGGAAGTCGTGGACCGACCGACCGGCGTTCGCGCGGTCGAGCACCGCGACCACGTCGTCGTCGGCGTACCGGAGGATGCTGACGGCGGTCTTCGCGCGGTGGGGGAACTTCTCGTGGGCGAGCAGGACGGTAGCCATACTCGACGCGAGGCGAACCGGGACCATAAACCTCGACCATTCGACGGCCCGGTTCCGCCCGACGTCGGTTCGAAGCCCGTAAGTCCGCCAGTCGAGTAGCCGACCCAATGTGGCCGTGGGGACACCTCGCCGTCGGCTATCTCGTCTACACCGGTCTCGCGCGCCGGCGAACCGACCGACCGCCGACCGGCGAGGCCGCGCTCGCCGTCGTCTTCGGGACGCAGTTCCCGGACCTCGTGGACAAACCGCTCGCGTGGTCGTTCGGCGTGCTCCCGAGCGGCCGATCGTTGGCCCACTCCTCGCTCACCGCGCTCGTGGTCTGTGGGCTCGTCTGGCTGGTCGCGCGTCGTCGGGACCGAACCCGGCTGGCGGTCGCGTTCGCCGTCGGCTACGCGACCCACCTCGCGACCGACGCGATCGCCCCGCTGCTCGCCGGCGACTTCCGGGACCTGGCCTCCCTCGGCTGGCCGCTGCTTCCACTCCCGACCCCCGAACCGGGGATCGGCTTCCTCGAACGGTTCGCCACGATGGAGCTCACGCCGTACGCGTGGTTCCAGTTCGCGCTCGTCGGCCTCGCGCTCGCGGTCTGGGTTCGCGACGGCCGGCCCGGGCTCGGAACCCTCTGGAACTGGCTCGGGTCGTGGCGGCGGGCCGTCGGGTCGTGACTGAGGCCCGACCGCACTCGACGGTGGCGACAGAGGGGTAGCGACCGCTCGGGTTCTCGGGTCGATGGTACGGACGGAGCGGTGAGGAAACCGACGGTTATCGGGCGTCGGTGACGGCGACCGCGCCGCTCGACTGGAGCCACGCGGTGTGTTCGCGCTCGTCGTAGAGGACGACCGCGTCGTCCTCGCGTTCGAAGGCGACGATGCGTTCGGTGAGCGCGGGTGGGTCGGCGGTCGAGTCGGTCGAATCGGTCGCGCCGGCCGATTCGTGTGGTGCGGTGCTCATTTCGTTGGGGGGCGGGCAGCGATAGGTTCCATGTCGATACCGTCACGAGAACCCACACCGTGATAAGTGTTATCAGTGTACGTTCGTGTGGATCGTTCGGATCGAACTCTCGCCGCGTCGTCGCCGAATCGACCGTCGCGCCCCGGTCTTTTTGCCGTGCGACCCCAACGGGGTGTATGACCGACGCCGACCGCGACCGCGAGATGGAGCGCCTCGCCGGGGAGCTCTCGACGACGCTCGCCGACCTCCGCGACGAACTCGACCGCGCGTCCGAGCCGCCGCGCGGCCCGCTCGGCCTGCCGCGACCGCCGACGCCGGGCGAGGTCCTCCGGTTCACCGACGAACTCGCGATACCGGCCGTGATCGCGGTCCTCGAGGCCAACATCCGCGCGC
This sequence comes from Halococcus salsus, assembly GCF_009900715.1. NCBI lineage: Archaea > Methanobacteriati > Methanobacteriota > Halobacteria > Halobacteriales > Halococcaceae > Halococcus > Halococcus salsus. The sequence goes on along the minus strand of NZ_JAAAJC010000006.1, from coordinate 132,218 downwards.
TCGAAGCGTTCCAGGGTGCGCTCCGACTCGCCCGCGCCGGCGACGAGGTCCGGGGTCGGAGCCGCGAGGCGCGCGCACACACCGAAACCCTCAGCCGCGGCGCACTCGACCGCCTCGACGACGCGCTCGTCGACCTCCAGGGCGCGCTCGAAGGCCGCCCCGAGAACCCCGAAGCCAGCACCCTCCTCGACGACGCCCGCGCACTTCGTACCGAGATCGACGACCGCCTCCGCGAGGCCGAGCGCCGGTCGGATCGACGGACCCCGTCCCGCGACGACCGGGACGACGGGGGTCGTGACCCGTGGGATCCGGACGAGGACTCCGAGTCGGGTGCGGACGAGGGCGTCACCATCGACGTGGACGCCGAACTGGATTCGATCCACGACGCGATCGACGAGGAGAACGAGCGAAACGGTGGACGGGATGGAAACGACGACAACGACAACGACGAGGACCAGTAGGCGAACGGAGTCGACTAGGTCTCTTCGTTTTCGGTCGAGGGTGGGTGGTCCCTACTCGAAGCGCTACCGACTCTCGCCCGGTACAACTGAGAACCGCAAACCACTCCGCAACCGCCCCGCACCGGCCACATACCTCCCCAGCCGATTCACTCCGCTCGGGCTTCGCCCTCGCATCGTTCATCCCTCGCACGGTGTTCGCGGTCGGTGTTCGTCATCACTCACACCGACCGCGAGCGCGCGCCACCGCATTCCAACCGTCGACCGCACCACCACCACATTCCAACCGCCGACCGCACCGCCGGATGGGTCACGGTCCGATTCGGCCGTCGCGCGAGGTCAGACGGGTTCGAACCGGTAGCCGTCCCAGTCCTGGCTCTCCGGTTCGCGGATCCCGGCCTCGGGGTCGCGGAGCTGCTCGGCGTAGACGGGGGCGACCTCGTCACCGATCGCGACGTCGTCGGTCGTGAGCTGGCCGAGCGCGCGCACCGACTCCCCGTCGACGTCGAACTCGACGATCGCGAGGTGGTTCGGTCCCTCGACGCCGGGCGGCGGCGCGGTGCTGGTCGTCCAGGTCACGATCCGGGCGGTGTGCTCGCTCAGGTCCACCCGGTCGACGGGCTCGCTGCCGTCCGGCCCGATCGGGTGCGGGGGGTACGTCAGCGAGCCGTCGGCGTACCGTGCGGCTTCCATCGCGTGTGCCGAATCCGCGTCGGCGTCGTGGTCGGGGTCGCTCATGCGCCCGCCTCCATGATCGTGGTGATGACACAGTTCCCGAACCCGCCCACGTTACACGCGAGCCCCACGTCCGCGTCCACCTGCCGCGGCCCCGCGTCGCCCATGACCTGTTTGTAGATCTCGTAGCCCTGGGCCACCCCGCTCGCGCCGAGCGGGTGGCCCTTCGACTTCAGCCCGCCCGAGGTGTTGATCGGGAGGTCGCCGTCGCGTTCGGTGGTGCCGTCCTCGATCGCTTGCCACGCCTCACCCTGCTCGGCGAAGTCCAGCCCCTCCATCTGGAGGAACTCGAGGATCGTGAACATGTCGTGGAGTTCGGCGACGTCAATGTCGTCGGGACCGTAGCCGCTCATCTCGTAGGCCGTCGCGCCGGATTCGACCACGCCGCCCATCGTCGTAGGGTCGGAACGCTCGTGGACCACGTGGGTGTCCGTCGCGCCGCCGATACCCGAAATCACGGCGTAGTCGTCGGTGTACTCGCGCGCGACGGACTCGGGACAGAACAGCAGCGCCGCGCTCCCGTCGGTGATGGGACAGAAGTCGTAGAGCCGGAGCGGGTCGGCGACCACCGGGCTCTCCAGCACCGTCTCCAGGTCGACCTCCTTGCGGAACTGGGCGTGGGGATTGTCGACCCCGTTCTTGTGATTTTTGACGGCCACTTTCCCCAGACTCTCGCGCGGCGCGTCGTAGGTGTCGAGGTAGAGCCGCGCCGTGAGACCCGCGAAGCTCGGGAGCGTGACGCCGTGTTTGTACTCGACGGGGTGGGTGAGCGAGGCGATCACGTCCGTCGCCTCGGGCGTAGTCTTGTGGGTCATCTTCTCGCCGCCGACGAGGAGGGTCATGTCGCTCGCGCCCGCGGCCACCGACTGCCAGGCGGCGTAGATGCCCGCCCCACCCGACGAGGACGTCTGGTCGACCCGCTGGGTGTAGGCCGGCAGACAGTTCAGGTCGTGGGCGAGCGCGTTCGGAACCCCCGTCTGCCCCTCGAACTCGCCGGAGGCCATGTTCGAGACGTAACAGTGCTCGACGGCTCCGGGATCGACGCCGGCGTCGTCGAGGCAGGCTTCCCCCGCCTCGGCGAGCAGGTCACGGACCCACGCGTCGCGCTGGCCGAACTGGGTCATCGATGCCCCGATGACCGCGACGGTCGTGCTCATGGCCCACCACCACACCCGGCACCGACATGGGTGTTTCGGCGCGGTCGCTACCGTCGGACCCGCCCCGCCGCCTTCCACTCCTCGCCGTGGGCGGTCGGACGCGGCGGGTCGCGACAACCCAACCGGTCACAGAGCTTCCAGCGGTCACACTCGCTCGCTGCGCCGTCGGTCGCGGCCTCGGCGGCCGCGACACGGTCGCGGAGGTGCGCTCCGACCGCGGCGGCGATGGCGGCGGCCTCGCCACGGTTCGCGGTGGCGGGTATCGAGAGCGCCACGTCGTCGGGGAGCGCCGTTTCGCTCGCTCGGTCGTCCGCCCGCTCGGTCTCGTGCGGGCTGGATGCTGCGTCGCTCATCAGAGCTGGATGTTGCCGTGGTCCTTCGGCGGGAAGTCGGTTCGTTTGCGTTCGAGCACGTCCAAGTCGCGGATCAGGCGCTCGCGCGTCGTGCCCGGTTCGATCACGTCGTCGACGTAGCCGCGTTTGGCGGCCGAGTAGGGGTTGGCGAACTCCTCGCGGAACTCGTCCATCAGCTCCTGACGGCGCTCGTCGGGGTTCTCGGCCGCCTCGATCTCGTCCTCGTAGAGGATGTTGACCGCACCTCGCGGACCCAACACCGCGGTCTCCGCGCCCGGCCACGCGTAGTTGGTGTCCGCCCCGAGCATCTTCGAGCCCATCACGATGTAGGCCCCACCGTAGGCTTTCCGGAGGATCACGGTACACAGGGGGACCGTGGCCTCGGCGTAGGCGTAGATCAGCTTCGCGCCGTGGCGGATGATCCCGTTGTGTTCCTGTTCGGTTCCGGGCATGAATCCAGGGACATCCACGAAGGTCAGGATGGGGAGGTTGAACGAATCACAGAACCGGACGAACCGCGCGCCCTTCTGGCTCGCCTCGATGTCGAGCGTGCCGGCGTTGACGCGGGGCTGGTTCGCGACGATCCCGACCGGCTGGCCGTCCATCCGCGCGAAGCCGGTGACGATGTTGCGCGCGAAGTCGCCGTGGACCTCGAACAACGAGCCCTCGTCGACCACGCCGTCGAGCACCGTCGTCACGTCGTAGGGCTTCTTGGGTTCGTTCGGGACCACGTCACCCACCTCACATCGACGGTGGGGGTCGTCCCACGAGTCCACCTTCGGTGGGTCCTCGACGTTGTTCTGCGGGAGGTACGAGAGGAGTCGTTTGATGTCGTCGAGCGCGTCCTCCTCGCTCGCCGCCGTCCGGTGGGCGACCCCGCTCTCGGCCGCGTGGGTCTTCGCGCCACCGAGCTCCGCCATCGAGATCTCCTCGCCCGTCACCGTCTCGATCACGTCGGGGCCGGTGATCATCATGTGCGAGGTGTCCTCAACCATCACCGTGAAGTCCGTCAGCGCGGGCGAGTAGGTCGCCCCGCCAGCACACGGCCCCATGATCCCCGAGATCTGGGGGATCAGGCCGCTGGCTTTCGTGTTCCGGCGGAAGATCTTCGCGAAGCCTACCAGCGAGTCGATCCCCTCCTGAATCCGCGCGCCCGCCGAGTCGTTGAGCCCGACGATTGGGACCCCGTTGTCTATCGCCCGGTCCATGACCTTACAGACCTTCTCCCCGACCGCCTCGCCGACCGAGCCGCCCAGCACAGTGAAGTCGTGGGCGAAGACGAACACGGTTCGGCCGTCGACCTCGCCGTAACCTGTCACGACGCCGTCGCCAGCGTACTTCCGCTCGTCCATGTCGAAGTTGGTCGACTGGTGTTCGACGAACGCGTCGAACTCCACGAAACTCCCCTCGTCGAGGAAGTAGTCGATCCGCTCGCGGGCGGTCTTCTTGCCCTTCTCGTGTTGGGCCTCGATGCGCTCCTCGCCGCCGCCGAGTTCAGCCGCTTCCCGTCGTCGTCGGAGCTCCTCGACGGGCGACTCGTCGGCGCGCGGGCCGACGTCGGCGTCGGTGGCGTCGGCGGGGTCTTCGGTCGCCACGTTACCACTCCATCCCGCCGTTGACGGCGAGGATCTGACCGGTCATGTAGCCTGAGTCCTCGCTCGCGACGAACCGGACGATGCCGGTGATGTCGTCGACCTCGGCGAACCGTTCGAGCGGGATCCGTTCGAGGATCTGCTCCTGTACGTGGTCGGAAACCTCGTCGAGCATATCGGTTCTGACGAATCCGGGGGCGACACAATTCGCTGTCGATCCCGTGCGGGCGAGTTCGAGCGCGATCGTCCGGGTGAAGCCGAACATCCCGCTTTTGGTGGTGGCGTAGTTGGCCTGGCCGTAGTTGCCCTGCTGGCCGACGACGCTGGAGATGTTGATCAGCCGGCCGCAGTCGGCGGCGATGATGTCATCGAAGAAGCGGTGGGTGCAGTTGTACATCCCCCCGAGGTTCACGTCCACGACGCGCTGCCAGTCCTCCGGCGTCATGTTCTTGAACGTGCGGTCGACGGTGAGCCCCGCGTTGTTCACGAGCACGTCCGCGGACCCGAACGCCGACCGAACCTCCTCGGCCATCCCGGCGACGGCGTCGTTGTCGGCGACGTCGGCCTGGACGGCGATGGCCTCGCCCCCGGCGTCCTCGACGGCGTCGACCACCTCGTGAGCGGCGGCCTCGGACGAGCGGTAGTTCACGGCGACGTTCGCCCCGTGGCGGCCGAACTCCTCCGCGATGCCCCGGCCGATCCCCCGCGACGCGCCGGTGACCACGCAAGTCCGATCTTCGAGAGTCATATGTGAACTCCCTGGACGCCGGAGTACGTAAGTCTGTGGCGCGTACGGAGCCGTGGTGGAGCTCCTGTGACGACCGTTCCCACTCAGAACCATTGATTGGTATCGTGCTGCCGGCACCGAGACGAGAAAAAACCGGGTCGTGATCCGGACGTGGTCGATCGGACGTGGCGCGCGACTATCCTTGCCGGCGCGCGAGCCCGACACCCGCGAGCACGAGGGCCAGTGCCGCGACGACGACCCCGAAGCCGGGACCGAACGCGCCGGACCCGGAGTCGCCCTCACCCGCCGACCCGTTCGTTCCCGCGGTGTCGGTCGCCGCGCTCGTCTCGGCCGCCGCGGCGGTCCGTGTCGAGGCATCCGTCTGTGCGGCGGTCGCAGTCGATGTCGTCGTCCCGGTCGCCGTCGCGGTCGACGTCGTGGTGGCCGTCGAGGTCGCGGCCGCGGTCGGGACCGACGTGGCGACGTCCGTGCCGGTCGTCCCGGCCGCGTCGGTGCTCGGGGTGGGCGTCGCGGTGAACGTGCTCACGCCGCCGCTGCAGGTGCCGGGGCTGAGCTGGATCGGCTGACTCATGTCGAGCTGACTGGTGCTGCCGTCACCCGAACGGACCTGCCAGTTCTGGATCTCGTTGTCCGAGGGCTGGCCGGACCACTCCTCGAACGGGTAGCGCTCGGTCTCGTCGTTGAACGCGATGTCGACCTCGACGGTGCTGTAGTTCGGGCTGTCGAGCCCCGCGAACGCCGCGCCGTCGGTGCGCTCGCCGTTCGAGTTCCACTCGATGTGCGCGCCGGTGTCGGTGTACTCGAAGACGTCGTCGCGGTCGGTGTAGTTGTCGTCCTCGACGACCCAGTCACCGTCGGCCGGGAGCCCCGAGATCTCCGCGGTGGCGACGAAGCCACCGGGCTCGCCGATCTCGTCGTTCAGGAACACGAGGCTCAGCCCGTCACTGCCGTCGTAGACGAACACCTGGCTCGTCTGGTCCTCTTGGATGTCGACGGTGCCGAGCGAGCTGTAGTTGGCGGTCTCGTTGAGGACCTGGTAGTCGTAGAAGTCCTCGACGGTCCGTGTGCCGTCGCCGAGCGGGGTGACCTGGGTACACTGTGAGCCCTGCTGGACGATGAACGTCGCGTTGCTTGCGTTCGACTGGGCGGCCGTGGTCGCCGGTGCGAGCGCGAGCGCGGCGGTCACCATCACCGCCGCGAACGCGACCCGGGCCAACCGGCCCGGGCCGTCGCGCTGCATGTCCGTCTCCCGTTGCATTGCAACGCGCTCCTCCGCGCACCGGCAAATAAATATCGTTCCCCGCCCGCCGGTTACTATCCCCGTATCCGCGGAAAATAGGCGAGAGAACCGTCTCAGACCATGTTCTCGGATTCGAGGCGATCCCAAACCCGCTCGCCGGTTTCGGTGATACCGTAGACCCGTCCCTTCTTCTGGTCCTCCGAGACGAGCAGCTCCACCATCTCGTGGTCGCCCTCGCGGAGCCCCGAGAGCGCACGCGAGACGTGGGTGATGGCGATGTCCTCGTCGGCGGCGATCTGTGAGGGCGTTGCGGGGCCCTCGACGAGCCGTTCGAGAACGTCGACCCGGTACTGTGACCGGACCACGAAGCTGATCAGATCCCACTCATCCGTCATATCTAGCTCCCTATACCCCCAGCCTACTCACTGGAGGAGCATAACATATGCGTATCCGTTCGTCGGGCCGAACGGATACACTCAAGAACCCCGGTTCCCGACACCGCGTAGTGTCCCGTGATTCGCTCGACGATGGTGGGCAGTCGGACCGCTACGTCGATAGCGCGGCGGCGTTCCGGGGGCTGCCGGGCGATCTGATCGTCGGTTTCCTCTATACCGTGGTCGTCGCGCCCCTCATCGTCCTCGGCGGCCTGCCGGCGACCGTCCAGTTCGTCCTCGGGATCCCGCTGCTCCTGTTCCTGCCGGGCTATGCGGTGCTCGCGGCGCTGTTCCCCGGCCGCCCCTCGCGCAACGCCGGTCGGGTGAGCTCGCTCTCGGGGATGAGCCGGCGGTTCGAGAGCATGCGGTCGATCCAACGCCGCGGCGTGCGGTGGGGCGAGCGTGCAGCGCTCTCGTTCGGCCTGAGCCTGTTCGCCGTCCCGCTGCTCGCGTTGGCCCTCGGCTTCCTCCCGATCCTGTTCGGCACCGGATCGCCCTACCGCACCGCCCCGATCGTCGGCATCCTGGCCGTCGTCACGCTGGCGGGGATGGTCGTCGGGTTCGTGCGTCGGCTCCGCCTCCCGCGCGCCGAGCGGTTCGCGGCCCCCGCGGGCTACTGGGTTCGTGACTTCGCCGACGGGCTCACCGATTCGCCCGCCGACGCCCTCCTCAACGTGGTGCTGGTCCTCAGCATCCTGGTCGCCACCGTGGCGCTGACCTACACGTTCGCGACGCCACAGGAGGCCGAAGCGCCCACCATGTTCCGGGTTGGCGCGTTCAACGACACCGACCAGCTCGACTTCGACTACCCGACGAACCTCACCGAGGGCGAAGAACAGCAGTACGTCGTGAGCGTCGAGAACGAGGAACAAGTGGCGGCGAACTACTCGGTGGTGGTCCAACTCCAGAACCGCAACGGTAGCGAGGTGCTCTCGCGCGACCAACTCACCCAGTTCTCGTCGCCGACCGTCCCCGCGAACCGAACGTGGCAGAACCCACACACCGTCACCCCCGAAACCTCGGGAGAGAACCTCCAGCTGGTCTATCTCCTCTACGAGGGTGAGCCGCCCGGGGACCCGACCGCCGAAAACGCCTACCGGACGGCCCACCTCTCCGTCGACGTCGCGCCGGCCAACGAGAGCGCTGGGGGTGGCTGAGCCGTGTTTCCGTGGGGCCACCTCGCGGTCGGCTACCTCTGTTATTCGATACTCTGTCACCTCGCCGGCCGCCGACCGGGGGAGTACCCGACGCTCGCGCTCGCGCTCGGCACCCAGTTCCCCGATCTGGTCGACAAACCGCTGTCGTGGATGTTCGACCTCCTGCCCGCCGGCGTGTTCGCTCACACGGTCTTCGTCGCCGTCCCGGTCTGGATCGTCGTGCTCGCCGTCGCCTACTGGCGCTCGCGAACCAGCATCGGCTTCGCGTTCGTCGTCGGCTACGCCTCGCACCTCCCGGCGGACGTGCTCCCGTCGGTTGCGCTCGGCAACGAACTCAACTACTGGTTCCTGTTCTGGCCGGTGATGGCCCGCCCGGGGGTCGACGTCTCGGACCCGATCGTGGGTCCCGGTGCGGGTGCGGGTCTGATCGCGAACGCGGACTACTACTTCGTCCAGTACGCCCAGCAGCTCCTGGGACCGGTGCTCGTGGCTTACGTCGGTCTGTTCGTCCTCGTGTTCGTGCTCTGGCTCTACGACGGCCACCCCGGCGTTCGGGCGCTCGGGAACGTGGTCCGGCGCTCGACGGGCCGAGAGTCGCTCTAATCGGGGGTCGGCCGTCCGATCGGGCCGTGGTGGCAGACTTATGTTCGTGGCCGTCGAGCCCCTGGCATGAGCCAACAACCACAACACCGCGACCCCGACGGGTCGAAAAAAGACGAGAACTTGCGTAGTCGCGAGGTCACCGACGGACCGGACCGCGCACCTCACCGCTCGATGTTCCGCGCGATGGGCTTCGACGACGACGCGCTCGACTCGCCGATGGTCGGCGTCCCCAACCCCGCGGCGGACGTCACGCCCTGCAACGTCCACCTCGACTCGGTGGCCGAGGCCGCCATCGAGGGTGTCGAGGGCGCGGGCGGGATGCCGATAGAGTTCGGTACCGTCACCGTGAGCGACGCGATCTCGATGGGGACGGAGGGGATGAAGGCCTCGCTCATCTCGCGGGAGGTCATCGCCGACTCCGTGGAGCTCGTTTCGTTCGGCGAGCGGATGGACGCCCTCGTGACGGTCGCGGGCTGCGACAAGAACCTCCCGGGGATGATGATGGCCGCCATCAGGACCGACCTGCCGAGCGTGTTCGTCTACGGTGGAACCATCCTCCCGGGCCACCACGAAGGTCGGGACGTCACCGTTCAGGACGTCTTCGAGGGCGTCGGCGCGTATTCTCAAGGGGATATCTCGCGCGAGGATCTCGACTCGCTGGAGCGCGACGCGTGTCCGGGGGCGGGGTCGTGCGCCGGGATGTACACCGCGAACACGATGGCGAGCATGAGCGAGGCGCTCGGGCTCGCCCCCCTGGGGTCGGCGAGCGCGCCCGCCGAGTCCGACGCCCGGCTCGACGTCGCGCGCCGTGCGGGCGAGGCGGTCATGCACTGTGTCGAGGAGGATCTCCGCCCCTCGGACGTGCTCTCGAAGGAGAGCTTCGAGAACGCCATCGCGCTCCAGATGGCACTCGGAGGCTCGACCAACGCCGTGCTCCACCTCCCGGCGCTCGCCGCCGAGGCGGGTATCGATCTCTCATTGGAGGACTTCAACGAGGTCGGGGCGCGAACGCCCCACATCTGCCACCTCAGGCCCGGCGGTGCGGGCGTGATGGCCGACCTCCACGAGCAGGGTGGCGTGCCGGTCGTGCTTCGCCGCCTGCTCGACGCGGGGCTGCTCCACGGCGACGCGATGACCGTGACGGGCAAGACCCTCGAAGAAAGTCTCGCGGAGCTCGACCTCCCGGACGACTCCGCGATCGATTCGGACCTCGTCCAAACTGTGGAAAACCCGATCCACGACGAGGGCGCGATCAAGGTTCTGACCGGGAACCTCGCACCCGACGGCGCGGTCCTCAAAGTCACCGGCGACGACAAGCTCCACCACGAGGGCCCGGCGCGGGTGTTCGAGGACGAGGAGAGCGCGATGAAGTGGGTCCAGGAGGGCAACATCGAGAGCGGCGACGTGATCATCATCCGGAACGAGGGGCCCCGCGGTGGGCCGGGGATGCGCGAGATGCTGGGTGTCACGGCCGCCGTCGTCGGCCAGGGCCACGAGGACGACGTCGCGCTCATCACGGACGGGCGGTTCTCAGGTGCGACGCGCGGCCCGATGATCGGGCACGCCGCGCCCGAGGCGTTCGTCGGCGGGCCGATAGCCGCACTCCAGGACGGCGACACGGTGCGCGTGGACGTCCCCGACCGAACCATCGAGACCGACCTCTCGGAGGAGGAGCTCGACTCCCGGCTCGACGCGTGGGAGCAGCCCGAGGCGAACTACCAGTCGGGCGTGCTCGCGAAGTACGGGCGGGACTTCGGTTCGGCGGCCAACGGTGCGGTGACGAACCCCGGCGTGAAACGAGACTGAAACGCGACCAGAATCCGGTTTTTCTACAGTGATCGTGGTGCCGGCCCGGCGGCGAGCGCCGCAGGCACGAGCCGAGGCCGTCGGAGCGGTGCGGTGCGATTCCTGGCGGATGAAGGGCGAGACCGTGAGCGGAGCGAACGGTCGAGGGCTTCGGCGGCGGCGGTGCTGTGCGATTGCGGCGCGGAGTTGTGAGTGATCCCACCGCGAACGAGCGCAGCGAGTGAGCGGGCGCGAGGGTGACCGGAGGGAACCCGACGCGGTTTTGATCCACATTTTGCCAGCAGAGCGAGCGCTAGCGAGCGGAGCGCAGCAAAAGGTGGGGCTAAAAAGTGGGAAAGAGTCTTTGATACGACGTACCAAAGGACTGCAATGGCCGAGATCGTCTCGACGGAAGGAACGTTGGGCGGTGAGCCACGGCTTGATGGGCGGCGGATCAGCGTGCTCCAGATCGTCGACATGGTTCGTGACGATGGGTCCCCGGAGTACGTCGCCGACCAACTCGACGTCTCGTTGGCGGAGGTTCACACCGCGCTCGCGTACTACTACGACCATCCGGAGGAGATGCGCGAGATCCGACGTCGGCACGAGCAACAGGAAGAACGGCTCGAATCGCGGTCGGTCTCGCCGCCCGCCGCCGAACGGTGACGCTTCGCTTTTTCGTGGACGAACACGTTCCGAGCGCCGTCACGTCGACGCTCCGGTCGAACGGGTACACCGTCGTTACCGCGCAGGAACGCTACGGTCGGGAGTCGGTCGACGAGGAACTACTCGGTGATTGTGGACGGGACGGGCTCGTCGTTCTCACGAACGACCGCGATTTCGTCGAACTCGGTGACGAGACCGATCATGCCGGAATCGTCGTCTACACTACGCCGAATCCGTCCCCGAGCGAGTTCGCCGTCGCGATCGACCGTGTCGACCGGTTCTTTACGGCCGACGAACTGGCGAACCAGCTGGTGTGGTTGGAAAACTGGCTGTGAGTTGGAACCCCGCAGTAGCGGTACGGGCCTGGCGTCTCGGCGAGCGCCGCAGGCGCGAGCCGAGGGCCGGCGGCGGTGCTGTGCGGTTGCGGCGCGGAGTTGTGAGTGATCCCACCGCGAACGAGCGCAGCGAGTGAGCGGGCGCGAGGGTGACCGGAGGGAACCCGACGTGCTTTTGATCCACATTTTGCCAGCGAAGTGAGCGAAGCGAACGGAGCGCAGCAAAAGGTGGAATGGGACCGTCGTGATTCGAACACGAGTCCGACGCACCCCATGCGCCGAGGATACCAAGCTACCCCACGGTCCCGCGTTTCGACCGACGCCGGCTCGTGGATTAAGCCCTTCGTTTCGCGCACGCGGGAGCCACGGGGTCCGGAATGGGCGGCCGTGTCGAATCGGTGGACGCCGGCGATGGTTTCATAACCGACTCGGCTGTCGATTCGAACGATGCACCCGACGGTCCTCCAGCAGGGTCTCCCGACCACGCCCCAGCAGTTCGTGAACCAGTACGGCGACGCGATCGTGAGCGCCGCGACCACGGTGGTGCTGTTCGTCGTGGCGTTCGTCGTCATCTACCCGGTCGCCAAGTTCGTGCTGACCAGGGTGACGAAGCGTGCGCTCGAAGTCCGTGGGTTCGACGGGACGGTCGTCGGGCTCGGCGGCCGGATCGCGGGGGCGCTCGCGCTGTTCGCCGCGCTCGCGCTCGCGGCGACGATCGCGGGGTTCGGGACCGTGCTCGCGGCCTTCGCGACGCTGGCCGGTGCGCTCGCGTTGGCACTCGGGTTCGCCGCCCAGGACCTCATCGGTAACTTCGTCGCGGGCGTGTTCATCCTCCGCGACAAGCCCTTCCAGACCGGCGACTGGATCGAGTGGCCCTCGGGCGACGGCACGAAGTCGGGCGTCGTCCAGGAGATCCGGCTCCGCGTCACCAAACTCGAGACCTTCGACAACGAACTGATCACCGTGCCCAACTCCGAACTCGCCGACAACGCGGTCACCAACCCCGTCGCCAACGACCGCCTCCGGGTTCCGTTCACCTTCGGCATCGGCTACGACGACGACATCGAGCAGGCGAAGAAGATCATCCTCCAGGAGGCCGCGACGGTCGAGAACATCAAGGGCGAACCCGAACCCGACGTGATCCTCACCGAACTCGGTGATTCGGCGGTGGGGCTGACCGCGCGTGCCCACATCGACGACCCCTCGCGCGGGAAGTACGTCCACACGCTCTCGGCGTGGGTCCAGGCCGTGAAGGAGCGCTTCGACGACGAGGGGATCGACATGCCCTACCCCTACACCGAACTCACCGGTGCGGTCGCCGTCGACGATCCCATCGAAGTGAACCGAGCGAGCGCCGACGACTGACCGAACTACCACTCCGGTACCGAAGGGACGGAAGACTATTGCGACTCACGTTAGAGGGAGACCCATGGACGAACAGCGGGAGGTAGCGGCGTTCGTGGACAGACACGATATCGAGACGAGCCTCGAGTTCCGGTTGCTGACCATGGTCGAGGAGATCGGGGAGATGGCCGAGGACGCTGTCGAGACGACGGGGTACGGGGAACGACCGGAGGAGATCGGGATAACCGAGGAGGAACTCGGCGACACCATGTTTACCCTGTTGCAGATCGCGAACGCCGCCGATATCGACGCCGGCGAGGCGCTCGAACGGACCCTCGAAAAGTACGACGAGCGGATCGACGAGACGGGGAACCCCTCGTCGGAGTGATCACGGCGGTCGACGGAAACCCGGCCCGCCGACGAGCCGGCACGACACGCTCACCGAGTCAAATCAAAACGCGTTCGAGGTCGACGACGGTCTCCGAGTCGGCCTCGGGGTCGCCCACGAATCGACCGAGACAGACCGCCGCCCCGTCGGGCGTGTAGCAGGCGACCAGCGGTTCGTCGTCCTCGGGATTGATGTTCTCGACGTCCAGCACGCCGGGCGCGTACACCGGCGCGCCCTCGGCGACCTCCCGGGCGGCGTTCTCGGCGATCGTCACCCGCGGGAGGTGGGTGAGCGCGCGTTCGGCCGGCCGGACGGCCTCGGAGAGGGGTTCCGGGTCGCCCTCATCGGCGAACGCGAGCGCGTCGGCGAGGTCGTGGAGGCTCACGAGCGTCGTGTCGTCGAACGGCGTCGTCGAGGTTCGCCGGAGGTCGCCCATGTGGCCACCGGTGCCGAGCGCGAGGCCGAGGTCGTGACACAGCTTCCTGACGTAGGTCCCGCTCTCGCAGCGAATCTTGAGGAGGATCCGGCGGTCTTCGATCTCGACCGGCGTGAGGTCGTAGATCTCCCGGACTCGGAGCCGACGGGCGACGGCGCTCTTCTTGGGGGGTTTCTGGTATATCGGGCCCTCGAATTCGGCGAGAACGTTCTCGACGTTCGCGGGGGCCGGTTTGTGGAGTTCGAGCACCGCGACGTACTCCTTGTCGCCTTCGAGGAAGACCTGGGCCATCCGGGTGGCGTCGCCGAGCAGGATCGGGAGGCAGCCCGTGACTTTCGGGTCGAGGGTGCCGGCGTGGGCGGCGCGGTCGACCCCGACGAGGTCGCGAACCCAGCCGGTGACCTGGTGGGCTGAGGGTCCCGGTGGTTTGTCGAGGTTGACGACCCCGAACGACCGGTTCGCCGCGGGCGTGCGCTCGGTGGGCGAACCCCGCATCACAGGTCGTACGCGACGTCGACTTCGACCCCGCCCTCGTCAGCCGCGGGGTCGTAGGCGGCACACGCCTCGCCGAGCACCCGCGAGACGGCCTCCGGGCTCCATCGGGCGGTGCTCACCGAGAGGTCGTAGATCGAGTGGTCGTCGAAATCGATCCCGTAGTACTCCCGATACCGCTTCGCCTCGCTCTCGGCCCGGGCCTCGGTCTCCTCGCGGGCGGTCGCCAGCGGTTTGTCCTCGCGGTCGGCGATCCGGGTGGCACGAACGTCGAGCGGCGCGTCGAGCCAGATCTTGAGGTCGGCGTGCTCGCCCGCCATCCAGCCCGCGAGCCGGGATTCGAGCACGACCTCGTCGCGCTCGGCGGCGACCGCGCGTTGGCGGCGGTCGAGCGCCCGGTCGATCGCGTCGTCCTCCTCGGCCTGCCGGTTGAGTTCGAGCGCCGTCAGCCCCCGTTCGGCGGCGACCTCTCGAAAGATGTCGCCGCCGGAGACGTGGTCGTAACCGAGCGCCTCGGCGAGCGTGGCGGCCGTAGTGGATTTCCCGACGCCCGCCGGTCCGGAGATGGTAACAAACATGAAAACCATCGGACCGGCCCGATACAAAGGGATTGCGTCCTGGGTCAGCCCGTCTGCGGGGTGGTCTGGAGGTTGAGCGTCTTCTGGATCACCAGTCGGAAGGCGAACGAGCAGATGAAGTACCAGGCGAGCCAGACCGGGAGCAGCCCAAGGATTCGACCCTCCGCACCCGTCCACGCCATCCGGCCGATCATCGGCATGACGATGTGGCGTTCGCCCTGGGCGATGTGCTCGATCCCACCACCGCCGTGAACCCCGAGCTTCCAGTACATCCAGACGAACGCCGGGATCGTCACCAGCATGATCCAGACCATCGGCCGGAACATCAGCTTGAACATCCCGAGCTGGTCGCCCATCGCGTCCATCTGCTCCTGCTGGATGCGTTCGAGCGCCGCGTCGTCGCCGCGCTCGCGTGCGTCCTTCTGACGTTCCTGGATGTCGCTCATCCGCTCCTGGATGTCACCCATCTGGTCGGTGTCCATGAGCGCGGACTGAAAGAGCACGGTGTAGAGCCCGGTGAGCACCGAGAGCACGAAGATCACGGCGTAGAACGGCAGGATCAGGTCGAACGGGCCGAGCACGAGGTCGGCGGTCCCGCCGACCGCGTTCCGCAGCGGGTCGAAGTAGTAGGAGGGCAGGAGGGCGACCGCGCCGACCGCCGCGAGCTTGTCGTACTTCGTCCAGCTCGAATCGTCGTCGTCGTCAGCCGACGTGTCCACGGCGTCGTCGCCGAGCGCGTCGCGGATCTCGGCGGGGTTGGAGACCGCGAACCCGTCGCCGTCGGCGTCGTGGAGGATCCCGTTCTCGATGAGCCGCCCCCACTGTCCCGAGGTGAGTTCGTCGCTGACGTCACCCCACTGCACCGTGTGCGGCCGTGCGCTGCCGCCGTCGGGCTCGGGGTCGTCGTCCGTGTGCCCGGCCCGCTCGAGCACCACGGTGAGCGCCTCGGCGAACGCCGGGTCCTCGGCCACCAGCGAGCGTACTTTCTCGCCTGTTCGTCCCATTTCCGTCCAATCGGGTATGCGGCCTAATCAACCTTTTACTTCGCGTGTGGCCGCCGAACCCGCTCAGACCGCGGCGTCGATCGTCGTCCGAAGCTCCTCCCAGACCTCCTCGGGGGAGCCCTCGCCGTCGACCGTTTCGAGGACGCCCGCCTCACGGTAGTACTCGATCACGGGCTCGGTGCTCTCGTGGTAGACCTCCAGCCGGTCCTTGACCGTCTCCTCGGTGTCGTCGTCGCGCTGGACGAGCTCGCTACCGCACTCGTCACAGACGCCCGCCTCCTCCGGCTGGTTGAACTCGACGTGGTAGTTCGTGCCGCACTCGGGGCAGACCCGCCGGCCGGTGAGCCGGTCGACCACCACGGACTCGTCGACGTCGAGCAGACAGACCACGTCGAGCGCGGTGATGTCCGCGAGGTACTCCGCCTGCTCCTCGTTTCGCGGGTAGCCATCGAGCACGTAGCCCTCGGACTCCGAGACCGCTTCCGCGACGATCTCGTTCACCACGGGATCGGGCACGAGCTCGCCGGCCTCCATGAACTCCCGGGGCGTGCCGAACTCGGTCTCCATGTCCCTGTTCGCCCGGAGCGCGTCGCCGGTCGTGACGTGGGGGATGTCGTACTCGTCGGCGACGTTCGTGCTCTGGGTGCCCTTGCCCGCGCCCGGCGGTCCGAGCAGCAGGACGTTGGGTTGGTTCTCGCTCATGGCCCCCGCTTCGGAAGCCACCCTAAAAGGTTTGTAGATACCGTCGCCGTTTGCCCATCGCGTCGCTTCCACCCCGCTTTTCAGCGCACCCACCGAAACCGGCCCATGACCCGATTCGACGCCGACACCGAGGAAGGGAGGAGAGAGCTGTTCGTCGACGCCATCGCTGCCCACCACGAACGCGGCAGCCCGTTTCTGACGATCGAAGTCGAGGCCGACGAACCCCCGAGCGCCGACACCGGGGACGAGGGCGATGACGAGGACGAACCCGAACCCGTCCCCTGGATCCAGTTCGCCGACGGCGTGGTGAACCTCGACTGTACCGAGGACGAACTCGATCGGGCGAACGCGCTGCTCGACGAGTATGCCGACTTCGGGGTCGACGAACTCACCCGACCCGAGAAGGCCGAGGGGGTCAATCTCCGGGTCGCGGCGCGGACGGACCCCGCGCGCGTGGCCGAGTTCGTGGATCGGGCGTTCCAGGACGTCTACGACTGTGCGCCCGACTATCGGGCGTGGATAGCGGCGGTCTGAGGAGGAGGTTCGACCGATTCAGAACGGGAGCCGTTCCTGCGCCTCGTCGGCGAGTTTGTCGATCTTGTCCTGGAACTCCTCGACCGAGCGCTCGACGTAGTGGACGCGCTCTTTGGGGATCCGGCGGACGACGTCGTTGCCGTCGCCGTCCTCGCCGACCTTCACGAGCCAGTGGTCGTCGAAGTACGCGATGAACTCGTTGTCGATGACGGTCTCGATCTTCCCCTCTTTGGGGTCGTCGTAGACGATGGTTGCCTGACCGAGTTGGGGGTCGTCCATGTCCCGTGCCTGTATCGGCCGAGGGATAAGCCCGCGGTCTGCGAGGAGGGAAAGCAGTCAGTTCTCGACGTCGTCGGGGGTGACGCCGGGCGCGTCGCTGACGTCGACCTCGTCGGGGTCGTCCGCGCCGCCGACGAGGACCTCGCCGTCCGGGCCGTCGACGTAGGTCTCGTCGGCGTAGCCCCCGACGGCGTTCGGCTGGTCGGGGTTCTCGAGTTTCTCGGGGGTCGCGGGGGCGTCGGGGAGACCGCCCGCGGGCGCGAACGCGCCGAGCGGGTCCTCGACCGTGATCCCGAAGCGATCGAAGAACTCGCCGAACCGGGCGTGGTGCTCCTCGAGCTCGTCGACGGGGAACTCCATCATCTCGACCCAGCCGTGGTTGTAGAAGTCGAAGTTGGCCTGGATGTGGGTGACCTCGCGGGCCTCGGCCTCGGTGAAGCCCTCCTGGAGCGCCGCGAGGTAGGTGTCCATCGTGGCGTCGAACAGCCCGTCGAGGTGAGCCTTGCGCTCCTCGGCGTGCTCGGGATCGGCCTTGTCCATGAACACGCCGGTGTGGAGCCGGACGAGACCCTGGCTCGCGAGCTCGCCGACGACGGGCGTCGAGAGGGCCTGCTTCGCCGCGAAATGTCGGATGGTCTGGTTGAGTTTCATGCCGACCCTCGGGGCGCGAGACACATCAACGCACCGTCCGTCGGGACGATGAGAAGATAGCAATTCACATTACCCCCGACGCCGAACTCCCCCTATGCCTACCTCGTACGTAATCATCGGCGATGGGATCGCCGGGAGCTCCGCGGCCGAGACCATCCGCGAGGGCGACCCCGACGCCGACGTCACGGTGATCACCGACGAGGGCGAAGCCCTCTACAACCGGATCCTGATCAAGGAGTTCGCGAAGGGCAAGCTCCCCGAGGCCCCGATGTCGATCCACCAGCCCGGCTGGTACGACGACCGCGACATCGACCTCCGGCTCGACACCCTCGTCACCGACATCGACACCGAGGGCCACAGCCTCACGACCCACGAGGGCGACACCATCGACTACGACAAGCTCCTCATCGCGACCGGCGGCACCCCGACCCAGCTCCCCGTCGAGAACAGCGACGCCGAGGGGATCCACCACTTCTGGACCTTCGAGGACGCCCGCGGGATCGAGGCCGACATCACCGAGGCCGAGAAGGGCGTCGTGGTCGGTGCTGGACTCCTCGGGATCGACTTCGCGGCGATCTGCGGGGCCCAGGAGGTCGAGGCCAACTACCTGATGCGCGGGGAGTGCTGGTGGCGCTACGCGCTCTCGCCCGAGGGCGCGCGGATCATCCACGAGGCGCTGGAGGAGAAGAACGTTACTCCCGTGTTCGACAGCGGGGTCGACAGCTTCGAGGTCGACGACGCGGGCCACGTCACCGCCGCGGTCGCCCCGGACGGCGAGACCTACGACTGTGACTTCGTCGGGATCGCGATCGGCCTCGACTTCAACCTCGAGGTCCTCCAGGGGACCGACATCGAACTCGACGAGGGCGTCGTGGTCGACGAACACATGCGGACCTCCGTCGAGGACGTCTACGCCGCGGGCGACCTCACCCGGTTCTACGACGTGATACTGGGCGAGCACGCCCAGAACGGGTCGTGGGGCAGCGCGAAAGAGCAGGGCTCGATCGCGGGCAAGAACATGCTCGCCGACGAGCCCGAGGCCGAGTTCCGGTGGGTCTCCTCCTACTCTATCACCCACTTCGACTTCCCCTTCCTCTCGTTCGGCCACCCCACCATCGGCGACGACTCCGTCGAGGCCTCCTTCGGCGACGACGAGTGGCGACGGCTCGCGCTCAAGGACGGCAAGATCGTCGGCGGCGTCCTCATCGGGAACCTCGCGCCACAGAGCAAGTACAAGAAACTCATCCGCGAGGAGCGCGACGTCAGCGACTGCAAGGACCTCCTGATGGAGCCGGAGGTCGACCTCGACAAGCTCGCGACCCCCGCCGGCCAGTAACGCGACCCCGGCACGACACCGAAGCCGTTTTCCTGTATCCGGCCCGAATCCGCCCATGGAAGGCGGCAGCGGCGACATGACGCTGGCGTTCGATCTCGGCGCGCTCGAAGCGCTCGCGAACCCCACCGAGGTGTTCTCCGACGCGCGGCGATGGACCGAGTACATCGGGGTGGTCTCGGACGAACCCACCTACGTCGTCACGAACTTCACCCGCAAGAACCGGATCCGCCAGGACTTCTTCTCGGGGCCGCGCGGTCGGCGCGAGAGCCTCGAGAACGTCAAGAACCAGTTCGACACCGACCGCCACGTCTTCGTCGGTACGGGCGAGGCCGACGCCGACCTCGCCGGCGAGGTCGACTGGGAGTACCTCGCGGTCACCGACGCCGCCGACGCCGCGGGCTGGACGCTCGACGAGGGCGACGACGAGCCGGAACCGGAACCCGAGACACGCGACGACTGGCCCTGACCCGCCGGCGTCGCACGATGGAACGTTTTAATAGCCCGAGCCGGAAGCCGAAACCATGTCGGTAGGGGTCCGGGCCGCGATCCGCGCCGGAGCGAGGCGAACCGCCTCGCGCGACGGGCTGGTGCTCGCCCTCGCGTTCGCGGCCGTCGGGGTCGTCGGCGTGGTCGGGGGCCAGACCCTGCTCCGCGACGCCGCCGAGCCGGCCCTCGAAACCCTTCGTACCCGACCCACCGCCGAGACGGGGTTCACGCCAAGCGAGGTCCGGACGGTCGTGGACGCGCTCGACGCCACGACACCGCTCGCGCTCGGCGTGTCCGCCTCGGTCGCGAGCGGGCTCGTCGTCCTCGCGGGCGTTCTCCGGGAGGTGTTCCGGCTCGTGGCGGTTCGGACCTTCGCCGCCGACCCGACGAGTCTCACCCGCGACCGGCTGCGCCCGCTCGTCCTCCCGACGCTCAACGGGATCGTCGGCGGGCTCGCGGTCTGGTTTCTGGTCGGGCTCGGCGGGGTGCTCGGGATCCTCGCGGTCGTCGTCGGCGGGGCGGTCGCGGCGCTGTTCCTCGCGACGTCGTTCTTCTTCCTGCGCCAGGAGATCGCGGTCGAGAACCGGAACTTCGTCGACGCGCTGAACGAGAGCTGGCGGGTCGCCAGCGGCCACCGCCTCCGGCTCCTCGGGCTCGGCGTCGCGGTCGTCGCGCTCACCATCGTCCCCCTCGTGGTGGTTCGCGCCCTCTTCGGCGTGCTCTTCGGACCGGCCGTGGCGTGGGTCGCGTGGGTGTGCTTCGGCGGCCCGGCGGCGGTCTTCGGCACCGCGACCGTCACCCACGCCTACACACAGCTCCGAACCGAACCGCGTGACCTCGACCCCGGTCGACCGTGGATCGACCGATGACCCCGGCGTTTAACCCCGGCGCGCCCCAATCGCCCACATGACCAAGCCGCGCGTCCCGGGCAGCCGCGAGACCGGGATCGACCTCCCGTGTGGGGAGTCGGTCGCGGTCTCGGCCCTCGACATGGGCCTCCGGGAGTTCGAGTGTTCGTGTGGCGCGCGCCACGCCGTCGTGATGGACGTCCACCCGCTGAGCCGGTTCGTCCCCGAGTCCCTCGTCTCGGTGCTCGAAACCGCGATCGAACCCACCGACGGCGGCACGTTCGATACCCGTCACCTCATGGGCGTCGTGCTGGAGGAGTTCCCCGAGGAGGTCGTCGGCGAGGACGTCTCGGAGGACACCGACGTGGGCTACGCATGGGTCTGGGTCGCCGAGTTCGACTCCCGCCGCCTCCACGAGGTGGTGGTCGAACTCGTCGTCGAGCTGATGGACCACGCCGTGAGCCACGCCGAGAACGACGCGGCCCGACACGAGTTCGAATCCCAGCTTCAGGAGTTCGACGTCGAGGCGTTCGTCGACGCCTATCGCCGCGAGCGCGACTTCGAGCGCGGAACCGACACACCCGTCTGACACCGGCTGTCACCCCCGGAGCGCCACCATCGAGCGATTCGTCGCAACGACCGTCATACGACTGTCTGACGTGGTGTTATGTGCCTCCGCACCATGGGACACGTATGCAACTCCGGCGGAGCGAGTTCGAGCGGATCCGAACCGTGCTCTCGGAGACCGGCGTCACCGAACCCCTCACCGCCCGCGAGATACACGACCTCCTCCAAGCCAACGGCGAGGAGCTCGACAGCCCCCACCAGGTCGCGACCGTGCTGGGGCGTCGGTCCGAGACCGGTGACGTCGAAGTGCTACACGACCGGCCCTACCGGTATCTGATCCGCGACGAAGCCAACTGATCTCGACTCACCGTTCGACACCGTCGCCGGTTCGTGAGCCGGGTTCCGACCGTTTCTCCGACTCGTTCGATTTCCCGACCACGCTTCTCGCACACCGGAGAGCGGGACGCACGGCCAGTGCTCCGCCCTCGCGCACCTGATTTCGAAAATCGAAGCTCGGCTACGCATCTCGTACCGATTCGCCGGGCTTATTACGATGTGCGAACTGGCGTGGGTAATGACACACGCAGACCGGACCATCCTGCTCATCGGCAGCGGCCCGATCCAGATCGGGCAGGCCGCGGAGTTCGACTACTCGGGGGCGCAGGCGTGCCGCGCGCTCGCCGAGGAGGGCGCGCGCGTCGTCCTCGTCAACTCGAACCCCGCGACCATCATGACCGACCCCGAGATGGCCGACGCGGTCTACATCGAGCCCATCACCACCGAGGCCATCGCGGAGATCATCGAGAAGGAGCGTCCGGACGGCGTGATCGCGGGGCTCGGCGGGCAAACAGGATTGAACGTCACCGCCGAACTCGCGGAGGAGGGTGTGCTCGAGGAGTTCGATGTCGAGATCATGGGCACGCCGCTCGACACCATCTACGCCACCGAGGACCGGGAACTGTTCCGCCACCGGATGGAGGAGGTCGGTCAGCCCGTCGCGAAGTCGGTGACCATCGAGTCGGTCGAGGAGATCGAGGACGCCGTCGAGGCGGTCGGCGGGCTCCCGGTGATCATGCGGACGACCTACACTCTCGGGGGGAGCGGGTCGGGCGTCGTCGCCGAGATGGACGAGCTGAAGGAGAGCGTCCGGAAGGGGCTGCGGCTCTCCAGAAATGGAGAAGTCCTGATCACCGAGTCGATCGCGGGTTGGGTCGAACTGGAGTACGAGGTGATGCGCGACGCCGACGACTCGTGTATCATCATCTGTAACATGGAGAACCTCGACCCGATGGGGATCCACACCGGCGAGTCGATGGTCGTCACCCCCTCGCAGGTGATCCCCGACGACGGCCACCAGGACATGCGGACCGCCGCGCTCGACGTGATCCGTGAGCTCGGTATCCAGGGTGGCTGTAACATCCAGTTCGCCTGGCGCGACGACGGCTCGCCCGGCGGCGAGTATCGCGTCGTCGAGGTCAACCCCCGCGTCTCGCGCTCGTCGGCACTGGCCTCGAAGGCCACCGGGTACCCGATCGCGCGCGTGACCGCGAAGGTCGCGCTCGGCAAGCGCCTCCACGAGATCGAGAACGAAATTACTGGTGAGACGACCGCCGCCTTCGAGCCCGCGATCGACTACGTCGTCACCAAGATCCCGCGGTGGCCGAACCAGAAGTTCGCCGATGTCGACTTCGAACTCGGGACGGCGATGAAGAGCACCGGGGAGGCGATGTCGATCGGACGGACCTTCGAGGAGTCCCTCTTGAAGGCGCTCCGCTCGACCGAGTACGAACCGGACGTCGACTGGGCCGCCCTCGACGACGCGGCGCTCGAAACCCAGTACCTCGAACGGCCCACTCCCGACCGCCCGTACGCGATGTTCGAGGCGTTCGGGCGGGGTTACTCGGTCGACGAGGTCTCCGAGTTCACGGGGATCAAACCGTGGTACGTCGAGCGCTACGCCCGGATCGCTGAAGCCGCGAGCGCGGCCGCGGAGGGTGACTTCGAGCCCGCGGCCGACGTGGGCTTCACGAACCAGGAGGTCGCGGCGCTCGCCGCTGGCGACGACGGCGTGGTGACGCGGGCCGACGGGGCCGGCGGAACGACGGCCGACGAGGCCCCGATCGACGCGGTCGAAGCCGACGCGTCGCCCCGTGACTTCAAACAGGTCGACACCTGTGCCGGCGAGTTCGAAGCCTCAACGCCGTACTACTACTCCGCCCGCGAGCGCCTCTCGGGTATCGACCACGACGAGGTCCAGGTGAACCGCGACGTCGAGAGCGTCGTGATCGTCGGCGGTGGCCCTATCAGAATCGGTCAGGGCGTCGAGTTCGACTACTGTACCGTGCACGCGGTGCGCGCGCTCCGCGAGATGGGGATCGAAGCCCACGTCGTCAACAACAACCCCGAGACCGTCTCGACGGACTACGACACCTCCGATGGCCTCTTCTTCGAACCGATCACCCCCGAGGAGGTCGCCGACGTGATCGAGACCACCGGGGCCGACGGCGTGATGGTCCAGTTCGGCGGCCAGACCTCCGTCGACATCGGCCGCGGGCTGGAGGCCGAACTCGACCGCCGTGGCCTCGACTGTGAGGTTCTGGGGACGACCGTCGAGGCGATGGACCTCGCGGAGAACCGGGACAGGTTCAACCGCCTGATGGACGACCTCGGGATCGCTCAGCCCGCGGGCGGGGCGGCCGAGAGCGAGGCCGAAGCCCTCGACCTCGCTCACGAGATCGGCTACCCCGTCCTCGTTCGCCCGAGCTACGTTCTCGGCGGCCGCGCGATGGACGTCGTCTACGACGACGCGGACCTGAAGAGCTACGTCGAGGAGGCAGTGCGTGTGAGCCCCGACCAGCCGATCCTGGTCGACCAGTTCCTCGAAGGTGCGGTCGAACTCGACGTCGACGCCGTCGCCGACGGCGAGGAAGTCCTGATCGGCGGGATCATGGAGCACGTCGAGAGCGCGGGGGTTCACTCCGGCGACTCGGCCTGCATGATACCACCGGAATCGCTCGATAGCGAGGTTCTCGGCCGGGTTCGCGAGGTCGTCGAGGACATCGCCGAGGCGCTCGGTACGGTGGGCCTGCTCAACGTTCAGTTGGCGGTCAAAGATGGAGAGGTCTACGTCCTGGAGGCGAACCCCCGTTCTTCGCGCACGGTGCCGTTCGTCTCGAAGGCGACCGGGGTCCCGATCGCGAAACTCGCCGCGCAGGTGATGGCGGGCACCTCGCTCGCCGAGCTGGCGGCGACCGAGCAGGTCCCCGAACAGACCAGCGTCAAGGAGGTCGTGCTGCCGTTCGACCGCCTGCCGGGCAGCGATCCCAGACTGGGCCCGGAGATGAAGAGCACGGGCGAGGTGATGGGCACCGCCGACAGTTTCGGCAAGGCCTACGGGAAGGCCCAATCGGCGACCAACAAACCCGTCCCGACGGGTGGGACGGCCGTCGTCGACCTCTCGGACCCCGAGTTCCCCGACCCCGAGAGCGAGGCCGGGCGCGCGCTTCACGACGGGTTCGCCGAGCACTTCGAGCTCCGCGAGTTCGACGACCTCGAAACGGCGATCATGGACGGCGAGGTCGATCTCATGGTCTCGCGGAACCGCGACGCGCTCGAAGTCTGCGTCGAGGAGGAGGTCACCTACTTCTCGACGACGGCGAGCGCACGGGCCGCGCTGTCGGCACTCGAATCACGCGACGAGGATTCGGCGGTCGAGGCGGTCGGCGACCGGCCGACGACCGAAGCGACCTGGGGCGCGTAGCGACGGACCCGACGGCTACAACACGGCCGTCCTTCTTCTCTCGGTATGACTGCGGACCAACTCGCGGACGCGTTTCCGAGCATCGAGCGGATCGAGGACGACGACCTCCGGGCGAGTGTGCGCGAGGCGTGGGCCACGGCGATGGCCGAGAACGGCATCGACTCGCTCGAATCCCTGCCGTGGTATCCGCCGGCTCAGCGGAAACTCGACCTCCCCGACGAAACCTTCGTCGCGCACGTTCGGGACGTCGTCGCTGGCGCGCTGGCGCTCGGCGAGATGTTGATCGAACACCGCGACGCCGACCTCGATCTCGACCGCCTGCTCGCGGGCGCGCTGGTCCACGACGTCAGCAAACTTTACGAGTTCGACGGGATGGAGAGCACGCGGATCGAAGAACTGCTCGGGCATCCCTACTACGGGGTCTACGTGACGGCCGCGGCGGGCCTCCCGGTCGAGGTCACGCACATGGTGCTCTCACACACCTCGCGGACGGCTGTCGAACCCGCCACGCTCGAAGCCGTCGTCCTCCGACGGGCCGACGAGGCCGCGGCCGCCGCGATCCGGTGGGAAGCGACCGACGACCTCCGCGAGGTCTGATTCGGGAGTTCTCGTCACACGAAGACAGCAGGCATTTATCGCCGTCCGATGAACGAACGGTCAATGCGTCGCCGCCTCGACCTGTTCGGGACCATCCACTTCGACCGGCTCTCGAAGGTCGAGGACGAACTCACGGACTACGTGCGGGAGGCGGATGCCGACGCCGTCTTCGTCGAGTGGCCCGCGGACACTATCACAGGTCGAACGGCCGCCAGAGCAGCGATACGCGTTCCGCTCGTGCTTCTGGGTGGTATCGTGCTGAATTTGATGCAGTCGCCGTACTACCTCCTGTTCAACCGCCGGTTCGATTCGACCGAACACGTCGCTACCGAACGGCTGTCACCGGAGACGCCGGTTCATTCGGTCGATCGGTCCCTAGTCTCGGTGATGACGGAGTCGGGCCCGCTGGCGATCGCACTCAGTTGGCTCGTCCTGATCGCATTCCTCGTCATCGCTCCGATTCGGACCGCGGTCACGGTCGGAGTACTGCTCGCGGTCGGCGTGGGCTTTCGGCTGGTGTTTCGCCGTGACCGCGGCCTCGCAGCGGTTGTGGGGACGCTCGTCGCCGTCGCCGGGATCTTCGCCACGGCGTGGTTCGATATCGAGGCGACGGCCGGGCTCCTCTTGCTCGTCGCGCTCCCGCTCGCCGGTGCGGTCGTGGTGTCGCTCGACCCGGGGAAGATCCTCCGCGGGAGCGCCAGACTCGGGTTGGTCGCCCTCTTCGGCTGGTTAGTACTCTCGACGGATCTCGTCGTCGGGTGGTTCGCGCTCGTCGCCTACACGGCCGTCGGCCAGTTCGCGCTCCGGACGATCGACGTTCGCAACGAGCACATGCTGGATCGGATGACGACGATCGCCGACGAGGAGGGGTACGATACCATGGTCCTCGTCACCGGGCTCGCGCACGTTTCGGGACTCGGCGAGCGTGCGACCGGGCGCGGCCTCCGCGTGTCACGGACCTACACCCCGAGGTGGCTCCGCACCGGCACGATCGACGACGATCCGGAGTTCGAGCCGAACGAGGATCGGGAGCGGGTATCGAGGGACCACCCGATCCAGCCGGGTTCGACCGGGCGACGAGCGGCCGCGAGCCTCGTCGACCTCACGGCGGTCACGGTGCTGACGTGGGCGCTGGCTCGCGGGCTCGACCTCGTTCCGGGCCTTCGAAGCGAGACGGGGTTCGTACTGGTCGGGTTCGCGCTGATAGCGTTCGGTTACCACCTCGGGCTCGAAGCCGCTTTCGGGCGCACGCTCGGGAAACGACTCACGAGGCTCGTCGTCACCGACGAGGAGGGGTTCGAGGCCTCCCGCCGAGCCTGTCTCGTGCGGAACCTCGTTCGACCCGTGGATTTCGTGGTCCTCTACCTCGTCGGGTTCGTGACGATGGGGCTGACGAAGCGACGCCAGCGGCTCGGGGACCTCCTCGCTGGAACGGAAGTCAGAAAGGTCGATTAGTTCCTCAGTCCGCGGTCGGCGCGACGCGCGCCTCGGCCATCCCGAGCACGTCGTCGAAGAACCCGAGCGAATCGTGCGGACCGGGGTTGGCTTCGGGGTGGTACTGCCGGGTCAGCACGTCGAGGTCGTCGCTTTCGAGCCCTTCGGGGGTGTCGTCGTTGACGTTGACCTGGGTGACGTCGAGGTCGTCGCCGGGTTCGGCGACCGTGTAGCCGTGGTTCTGGGTGGTCATCACGACCTGGCCGGTTTCGAGGTCCCGGACCGGCTGGTTGACCCCGCGGTGGCCGAAGGTCATCTTCTCGGTCTTCCCGCCGAGCGCGCTCGCGACGACCTGCTGACCGAGACAGATCCCCGCGATGGGGACCTCGCCGGCGAACTCCTGTACCAGTTCTTGGGCCGCGCCGAAGTTCTCGGGGTCGCCGGGGCCGTTCGAGACGAACAGGATGTCGGGGTCGGCCTCGGCCACCGTCGCCGCCGTCGTGTCGTAGGGGAAGACGGTGACGTCGGCACCGCGCTCGACCAACGAGGAGACGATCGAACCCTTCGCGCCGCAGTCGACCAGCGCGACGTCGTACTTCCCGTCACCGGCGTGGTGGACGGGCTCGGTCACGCTGACCGCGGCCCCGATGTCGACGTGGTCGCTCATCGCCTTACACTGGTCGAGCTCCGCGCGCGCGTCGTCCGGCGTCGCGTCGGGCCCCGCGGCGATACCACATTTCATCGCACCTTCTTCCCTGACTTCGGTCACCACGTCGCGGGTGTCGAGGTGGTCGACCGCGGGGACCCCTTCGTCCGTGAGCCACTCGGCGACGTCGTCGGTGAGCTCGCGTGCGACGACCGCCGTGGGCTGGACATGGGTGGACTCGAATCGCTCGTCCCGGACGCCGTAGTTCCCGATCAGGGGATACGAGAAGGTCAGGACCTGCTCGGCGTAGGAGGGGTCCGTGAGGCTTTCTTCAGACCCTGTGTACGCGGTGGTGAACACCAGTTCGCCGCGCGCGGTGCCCGGCGCGCGTGCCCGCCCGGTCAGGACGTGCCCGCCCTCGATTGCCACGTAGGCGTCGGTCATTACGATATCCGTATAGACGCGGCCCTAATAATGGTTGTGTTCGAAGCGAAGTTACGATATTCGAAATCGTGAAGTACGGTCCGGGGGAAGGTGGGGGATGGACGACCTCGACCGGGCGATCCTCGACGTGCTCCGGCGCGACTCGCGGACGCCCTACACCGAGATCGCCGAACGCGTCGGCACGTCGGAGGGGACGGTACGGAACCGCGTCGAGCGCCTGATCGACGAGGGGACCATCGAGCGGTTCACCGTCACGACCAGGACGGGGAACATCAAGGCGATGGTCGAGGTGGGCGTCGCGGTCGACGTCGACACCTCGGCGGTCTCGGCGCGGATGGCCGAGTGGCCCGAGGTGGATTTCGTCTGGCAGGTCTCGGGCGAGGAGGACGTGGTGCTCATCGTCGACGCGGCGGACACCGGGGCGGTCAACGAACTGATCACGCAGGCGCGCGAACTCGACGACGTCGTGAGCACGAAGACGCGGCTGATCTTGGACGAACGACGAGGATAGACTGTCGATTTCACCCGTCTCCGGTCGTCTGAAGAGGGATACGCGGTTGAACCTGATCGCAATGCCGAAGTAACGCCGGGGTGTAGCCCGGCACATCGTGACCAGTTCGCAGAACGCCCACGGTTCGGGCCGGAGACGATGGGTTTGTGATGCTCCGCCCCTGACCGTTTCGTACCGAACCGAATCATGAAGATCGAAAAAGAAACCGGTGTCATCGGGCTGTTGATCGGGGTGTTGCTCGTCCCGATGTGGTTCTTCGCGTTGGCGTCCCACGAGTCCGAGTCCGCCGTCGTCCTCTCCGAGGACCGCGGCGTCATCAACCCGACCGAGACGTTCCTCCCGATGCCCGTCGAGGTCAACGAGTTCGTCGCCGGCGTGGTGACGTTCGTCGCCCTCTTCGCGCTGATGGGAATGCTCTACTACACGCTCAGATACATCAGAGTCATCAGCCACCTGCGACGGTCACGGGCCGAACACCGCGACGGGACGGTCGCGCCGGACGGCGGGCAGGCTCGCGAAGCCCCGTCGCTCCCGCCGTACCTCCTCTCCGGCTCGCGCCGGCTCGCGGAGTACTGGCCGGCGGACTACGCCACGCCCGGCATGATCGGGATCGTGGTCATGTCGTGGACGGCGACGTCGTTTTCGCTCCTGTTCGGGGTGGAGGCGTTCACGTGGGCCCGGACCCAGTATCTCGGTGTCTACGCCGGGATGGCGTTCATCTCGCTCGGGGTCTTCGCCACGATCTACACCGCGTCGTTCATGCCGCGGATCCACGTCGCCGAGGACCGGGGCCACGAGGGAAAGCTCACGAAACGTTCGGATTCCGATAACCAATGACGGACGACAACACAACCGACACATCCGCGGACGAAGCGACCGAAGGACGGCTCGTCGAGCGTGAGGACGCCGACGGAATGTGGTACGAACCACCCGACGCGCGACGGCGCGACGTCGCCAAGTGGCTCGGCGGGATCGCGGGGACGGTCTCCGTCGCGACGTTCGCCCTGCCGGCCCTCCAGGGGCTGGCCGGTGCGGGCAACGCCTCGGGGGCGAGTTCGGAGATCTACACACAGGGTACCCAGCTCGTCAAGCAGAACGGCGACCCGATCAACCTCAACTCGCTCCAGAAGGGGAGCGCCCCCGAGGAGCACATCCTCGCGCTCCCCCAGGAGAACGGCAACCCGGTGAAGGAGAAGGAAGCGACGACGCTGTTGCTCCGGTACAACCAGAGCGACTTCGAGGAGCCAACCAACATCGACGGCACGGCCCAGGGCTACGTCGCCTACTCGATGGTCTGTACCCACGCGGGCTGTCTGGTCGAGAACCACCTCAACGGCTACCCGCAGTGTCCGTGTCACGGCAGCGAGTACGACGCGACGAAGGGTGCGCAGGTGGTCGCCGGGCCCGCGTCGAGACCGATCCCACAGCTCCCGATCGCGGTCTCACAGCAGGGGGACGTCCTCGTCGCGACCGGCAACTTCGAAGGGCCGGTCGGGACCGCCTAACCGATGGCGCATCCAGACCCACAGGAGGCCGAGACGAACGAGCGCTACTCGCACAGCCGCATCTACCAGTGGTTCGATTCGCGTCTCGACCTCGACGACGAACTCCTCGGCAAGGCGTTCCCGGAGGACCGCTACGGCTCCTTCCTGCTCGGTGAGGTCTCGCTGTTCTGCTTCGTCATCCTCGCGGTGACCGGCACCGTGCTCGGGCTGCTCTACGTACCGGCCGCACAGAACGTCCAGTACGTCGGGCAGGTCTCGGACTACGCCGGGACCACCGTCCCGCAGGCGTTCTCCAGCGTGCTCCACATCACCTACGACGTCCGGCTCGGGATGTACGTCCGGATGCTACATCACTGGGCCTCCTACGTCTTCGTCGCGGCCATCGGCATCCACGCGATGCGGATCTTCTTCAGCGGTGCCTACCGCAACCCGCGCGAGATCAACTGGGTGATCGGTACGAGCCTGCTCGCGATCGCGATGATCGAGGGGTTCCTCGGCTACGCGCTCCCCTACGACAACTTCAGTCAGACCGCGACCGGTATCGGCTTCCAGCTCACCCAGTCGATCCCGTTCATCGGGACTTGGGTGACGAACCTGGTCTTCGGGGGGAACTGGCCGGCGAACGCCTCGACCATCATCCCGCGGATGTTCTTCTATCACGTCTTCCTCCTGCCGGCGGTGATCGCCGGTCTCATCGCGGCCCACCTCGGGATCCTGGTTCGCCAGAAACACACCGAACAGCAGGGGACGCGAAAGGACCTGCCCGACACCGAGAACGCCCCCGACTACGACGACGAGTCGGTGGTCGTCGGGATCCCGTTCGCCCCGAACCAGATCGCGGTCACGATAATCGTCGGGCTGTTCACCGTCGGGATCGTCTCGTTCCTCGCGGGGCTGTTCCCGATCCAGCGGATCGCGATCGCCGGGCCGGCGTCGCCGTTCGAGACGCCGCTCCAGCCCGCGCCGGCGTGGTTCTTCATGTGGACCTACGGCGCGTTGAAGCTCGCGATATCGGCGCTCGGGAGCTACGGGACCTTCGTCTTCGGCGTCCTCATCCCCGGGCTCGTCGTCGGGGCGATGTTCCTCTGGCCGTTCGTCGACCGTAGCGAGGAACCCCGACACTTCACGGCGAACCCGCTCGACCGGCCGCTGCCGACCGCCGTCGGCATCGCCTCGATCGCGTTCGTCCTGATGCTCTCGATCGCCGGGATGAACGAGATCGTCGCCGAATCGATCGGGATCCCGGCCACGGAGCTGAAGCTCCCGCTCCAGATCCTCTCGGTGGTCGTGCCCGTCGTCTACGGCCTAATCGTCTACGCGATGCTCCGCCGGCGGGTCCGTCGGAAGGACTCGAAACGTTCGGGTAGCCGCTCGAAGATGGACAGCGCCGGTCGGATGCCCGACGACGACTGAGCGATGGCCGTCTCGCTCGACCCGCGAACCTACTTTCTGGTCGACCGGCTCTCGAAGCTCGTCGCGCTGGTGTTGGTCGTGGTGTTCCTCGAAGGTGCGGCGGGCTCGCTCGGCCCGGTGCTCGGCGTGCTCGGTGTCGTGATCGGTCTCGCGACGGTCTACATCGAGGTCGACGAGGAGGAGTCGGCCGAGGAGTAGCGGGTTCGAAACCTCAGCCGGCGAAACGACGCGTGACCTGAACGACCCGAACGCCACCGAGCCAGAGCGCACACGCCGCGATGGTTCCCATCCCGAAGAGGCCGAGATAGCCCGAGGCGGCGAAGAGTCGGATGCTCCAGAGCGGAGAGGACGTCCGGATCCCGAGCCCGATGGCCGCGACGGCGAAGGACGCGAGCCAGAGCAGTGCGCCGACGGTGGCGATCGCCGCGACTCGGGGGTGGACGAATCGGTCGAGGTACGAGCGGATCGTCATGGTCGGTGTCGGGTCCAGTCGCCGATCCCGGCGCTGGGTGTCTACCCACGAGTACGGCACCCGCGACCAACACCCTTCTGATCCCGACCGGAGTCGCTTTGAGGCCGGATCGCCTACACGAGCCGTGACCGATTCGAGGACGATCACCGTCTACTCGCGCGAGGACTGCCATCTCTGTGAGGACGCGCTCGCGGCGATCGACCGCGTCGCCGAGGCGGTCGCGACCCCCGTCGAGGTGCACGAGGTCGACGTCGATACCGACCCGGAGCTCCAGGAGACCTACGGCGAGCGGGTGCCGTACGTCCTCGTCGACGACCGGCCGCGGTACAAGTTCCGCGTCGACGAGGCCGACCTCCGGCGACGGCTCGCCACCGACGAGGAACCGAACGAGTCGAACCCACACGATCTTCGATCGTGATCGCTCCCCTGTCGGCCGATTCCGAGTTCGGAACACATACACCAACCGGCGATCAAGGGCCTCGTATGCACGCGATCCGACGGCGACCGGAGGGTGACGGCTGATGCAGCGACGGACGTTCCTGGCGGGTGCCGCGGGGACGGCGGTGGCGGTCGGTACGATGGGTGAGGCCGGGGCCGTGACCACGCTCCGACAGCACCAGCAGGGCGGCGGCACGACCCACACCGTCGGGATGTACACCGAGGGCTCGGACTACTACTTCGACCCGGTGGGGCTCTACGTCGAACCCGGCGACACCGTGGAGTGGACGATCGAGAGCGGCCAGCACTCCACGGCCTCGTACTCCCAGGGCAACCCACAGGCCTCGAACACCCTCATCCCCGAGGGCGCGAAGAGCTGGGACAGCGGGGTGATCAGCTCGGGCTCGTTCTCCTACACCTTCCAGACCGAGGGCACCTACGACTACTACTGTACTCCCCACAAGTCGCTCGGGATGGTCGCCCGGATCGTCTGCGGGAGCCCTGGCGGCCCCGCCGAGGGAACGGAGATCCCCGACGAGGTCGGCAGCGGGATCGTCCCGGAGTCGGACACCATCATGGAGGACAAGTCCCTCGAATACCCCTACGTACCGGGCGTGAGCCACGGCGGCCCGCCGGCGCTGTTCTGGGGCGGGACCGGCGTGTTCGCGGCGACCACCCTCTACCTCTATTCGGTCTACGACCGCGCCACCGGCCGATACGACGACAACGAGGCCGGCGAAGGCGAGTACTGACGACCGACGATTCGACTCCGTTTTTCGATCGGTCCTCCGACCCCTGCCGAGAACGGTGTGTGTGAGTTGGACTACGACGGTTGTGGCGGCAACCGTACCCGGACCGTTTCGTTGTTCGCGCGTGCCACGACGGTCGCCCGACCGTCCGGGGCGACGGTCCAGTGGTCGCCGTCGGTCCCCGTCCGGATGGCCGGCCCGCCACCGACGCGTACCGTGCCGTCGATCGGTTCCCCGTCGGGTGTCGCCAGCGAGAGGTGGAGCGGGCCGGTCGGCTGGGTCCGTTCGACGCTGAGTCGGACCCCACCCCTCGTCGCGTTCACCGGGTCGGCCGTCGGCACGCTCGCCAGCGTCTTCCGCTGGTGTTCGGCGACGACGCGGCCCGTGCTCAGGTTGAGGAACGTCGTGAGCTCGCCGTGGGAGTGCCCGATCGTGACCCCCGAGAGCTCGCTCTGGCGACTCCCCGTCAGCCCGGTGGTCCGCGAGTGCGCCGACGCCCAGGGGTACAGCTCCGCCACGCGGTTGAAGATCGCGTCGACGTCGGACAACCGGTCCCCGGTCGCGTTGCGCTGGCGTGAGAGCGAGAGTTCGCGGTAGTACTCGCCGTCGACGACCGTCGCCAGCATCACGCCACGGTTCGACGTCTCGACGTACACCGGGAGCGGTGTGGGGAACTGGCGTTGGCCGCCCCGTTCGTCGACGGCCCTCGACGCACCGGTCGGGGTGGCGCGCGTGCCCTGGTCGGTGTGATTCCCGTTGAGCGCCTCTTGGATCTGCTCCCGGACCGGGCCCTGCAGCGTCGCGAGTTCGAGGTCGCGGTCCTGCGCCCAGCTACTGACGCTCTGTCCGTCGACCGTCGCCCCGGGCGTCGACTGGGACCGGGCGACCACGCGGTCCGTCGCGAGCGAGAGCTGTCCGGCCCGTTCGTCGATGACGGCGAGGTCGCGGAGGAACTCGTGAGCCGTCAGCGAGCCGTT
Source organism: Halococcus salsus (assembly GCF_009900715.1). Classification (NCBI taxonomy): domain Archaea; kingdom Methanobacteriati; phylum Methanobacteriota; class Halobacteria; order Halobacteriales; family Halococcaceae; genus Halococcus; species Halococcus salsus. Next base: position 98,364 of record NZ_JAAAJC010000006.1, on the reverse strand, counting down.
GTTGTAGGCCGCTATCGACGACTGCTGGCGGGTCGAGAGCCGTTCGATGCCCCGTTCGATCACCCTCGCGGCCGCGCTGACCGTCGTCTGTCGGAGCGCCGGGGATTCGATGGCGTTGAACCGCTCGTCCAGCAACAGCCGTTGGTACCGTCCACTGAGCCGGTCGTTTTCGAGTGCGAGCGACGCCGAGACGTCCAGCGCCGCCCGGGAGTGTGTCTCCTCCTGGCGTTCGTTGGCGGGAACGGTGAGGATCGCGGTCGTGTTGAGCGACGAGACGGTGGTGTCCGGGACCGCGGCGGGATTGATCCGGTTCCCGTTGACGTAGACGCGAGCCGGCCCGCCGCGGACCCGGAGGTCGGTGAGCTGTCCGGTGAAGTTGAAGTCGTCGACGCCACCCTCAGCGGTCGAGCCCGCCGCGGTGGCGTTCGAGACCGTATCGGGTTGCTCGGCCCCCACCAAGTCGGCCGCGCTTCCCGGCTCGAACTGGCCGTTCGTCGTCGCGTTGTAGTAGACGCGCTCGTCGGTTTGGGCGACGATCGTGAGCGTGTTCGGGGACTCCGCCTGCAGCTGGGCGGAGCGGTTCCCCGCCCCGATCTGGAACCCCCGATCGCCGTGTTCGTCGCGATCGGCCGCTACCGACTCCTGGGCGTCCGGGGCCGGTGACGACGACAGCGACGGGCTCGTGGACGCGCCGATAGGGGCGCTCACGCTGGCCATACAGAGGAGTAGGCAGAAAGCGACGGCGGCGATCCGCGTTGCCCGAGACCCCATCTACTCGGACGAACAGGACAGGAGGACAAGAAGACTACGGCTGGGTCCCCGTGGATCGTCGGTGACTGTGAGGGTAGTTAGTTGATCTCGTTGTGCATGGCCTCGATGACGTCGTCGAGGTCGGGTTCGCCGCCACCGGGCTGGTCGCCGTAGGAGAACTCGCCCTCGCCGTCGATGGACTCGCCCTGCGTCCAGCGCTGTTCGGGGTCGGGCTTGCTCTCCCGGTAAGTCGACATGAACTCGTAGTTGTAGTCCTGGTTCTCCTTCTCCTGCGGGAAGCTGTTCGGCACCGGCAGGTGGTCGTCCATGGTGTCGAGCGCGGCGTGCCACTGGTTCTGGTGCATGGTGTCGCGGGCGATGAGGTACGAGAGCATGTCCTCCATGCCGGGGTCGTCGGTGATCTCGTAGAGCCGGGTGGCGAGCAATCGGCCCGTCGACTCGGCCATCACGTTCGCGTACATGTCGGCCGCGAGGTTGCCGCTCGCGACGACGTAGCCGCCGGTAAAGGGCGCGCCGTTCGAGTCGACCGGCATCGCGTGGAGGCCGGCCGAGAGCGCCTGGCGGGGCTGACCGCTGTCCATCATCTCGGCGATCACGGCGTCCTCGCGTGCGGCCTCGCGCTGGTCCTCGGAGGCCCCCTGGAGGTTCTTCGCGACCGCCGTCGCGAGCATCTCGATGTGGCCCAGCTCCTCGGTCGCGGTCCCCATCAGCAGTTGACGGTACTCATTCTTCTCGGCTGGCACCGCGAACGCCTGGAACATGTACTGGAGCGCGACCCGCATCTCCCCTTCGGCCCCGCCGATGGCCTGCTGGAGCATCTTCGCGAACCGCGGGTCCGGATCTTCGACCTCGACCTCGTACTGGAGTTCGTCGTCGTGGTAGAACATTGCTGTTGCCTCGTTGACGATCTCGGGCCGGAGACGATTAGTCAGGAGGCTTGCTACTGCAGCGCACGTGGAGTCCGTTCTCGTGGCCCGAGATCGGTGTTGTCGACCGATCTGAGATGCCCGAACGTTTCGAGGTTGGCGGGATCGCCGACCCGTATTCGACCGGGAGGGGTACACTTTAGACCGACCGGCAACGCCTACCCAGCATGACGGAGACTGTCCTGCTGGTGGGGGGCGGGGGTCGCGAACACGCCATCGCGCGCGCGGTCGACGCGGGCGACACGACGCTCTACGCCTGTGCCGGGAACCGGAACCCCGGTATCGCCGCGCTGGCCGACGGGTTCGAGACCCTCGACACCACGACCCCGCAGGCCGTCGTGGCGTACGCCGAGGAGGTCGGCGCGACCCTCGCGGTCGTGGGCCCGGAGACGCCGCTCGAAGCCGGCGTGGCCGACGCGCTCGTGGACAGCGGGGTCTACGCCTTCGGCCCGACCGCGGACACGGCGCGCATCGAGACGGACAAGGCCTACCAGCGCCGCTTCATGCGCGAACACGACATCCCCGGGTGCCCCGCGTTCGAGACGTTCGACGACACCGAGCGCGCCTGCGAGTTCGTCGAGGAGCACGGCGAGGGCTGGGTCGTCAAGCCGGCCGGGCTCACTGGTGGAAAGGGCGTTCGCGTTATCGGCGACCAGGTCACGCCCGAGGAGGCCATCGAGTACCTTCGGGACGCCGACTACGACCGCGTCGTCGTCGAGGAACGCCTCGTCGGCGAGGAGTTCACGGTTCAGGCGCTGGTGACAAACGACGACGTTCGAGTGACGCCCGCGGTTCAGGACCACAAGCGCGCCTACGAGGGCGACGAGGGACCGAACACAGGTGGGATGGGGAGTTACAGCGATAGCGAAGCGACCCTGCCGTTCATGGATCGGGCCGACTACGATGTGGCCGTCGGCATCGTCGAGGAGACCGTTGCGGCGCTCGACGGGTACACGGGGGTGCTCTACGGCCAGTTCATGCTGACCGCCGAGGGTCCAAAGGTCGTCGAGTTCAACGCGCGTTTCGGCGACCCGGAGGCGATGAACGTCCTGCCCGTGCTCGACACCGACTTCGTCTCGGTGCTCGCCGCGGGGCGCGACGGCAAATCGCTGCCCGACCTCGACTTCGCCGACCGCGCGACGGTGTGTAAGTACGCGGTCCCCGACGGCTATCCCGACGACCCGACCGCGGGTGCGAAGGTCAACGTGGACGAGTCGGCGATCGAGGAGATCAACGAGCGGTTCGCGGATGAGGGCGATTCGGTGGCCGCGGACGGTGGACGGCCGCCAGAGGCGATGTTGTTCTACGCCAGCGTCGACGAGCGCGACGACGGGGTCTACACCACGACCTCGCGGGCGTTCGCGGTGGTCGGGCTCGCCGACGACATCGCGACGGCCGAAGAGGTCGTCGAGGAGACGCTCGCGTACGCTGGGACGGAGGGGCTCAGGGTGCGCCACGACATCGGGACGGCGGATCTCGTGGAGTCCCGCGTCGAGCACATGGACGAGCTCCGGGACGCGAGCGGGCACTGAGATGCCTTCGCGCCACGACCGGATCGACCACCACGCGACGTCCGGCTCGCGGAACTCGCTGTGGTCCTGGACTAATGTGAAATCCCCGCTCGTCGTGGCGCGGAACTACGCCGTGATCTGGCTGGTGCGGCTCAACCCGAGCCTCCGACTAAAGAACTGGTTGCTCCGGCGGCTCGGGGTCACGATCGGTCGTGGGGTCTCGTGGGGGCTCGAATCCACGCCGGACGTGTTCTGGCCCGAGCTCATCACCGTTCGCGACGACGCGATCATCGGCTACGACGCCACGTTGCTGTGCCACGAATTCCTCCAGGACGAGTATCGCACGGGTGAGGTCGTGGTCGGCGAGCGGGCGATGATCGGTGCGGGGGCCATCGTGTTGCCGGGTGTCGAAATCGGTGCCGACGCGCGGGTGGCCGCGAACTCGCTGGTCGTCGACGACGTCCCACCGGACACGACGGTCGCGGGCGTCCCGGCAACTGAACACTGAGTGGCAGGCGGTACGGAAGCGGCGCGGCGCGGGGCGGATGCAGTGCGGTCGCCGCAGTGCGGTGGCGGGCGGTAGTTTGCGGTTGCGGTGCTACCCTGGTGGATGAAGGGCGAACGAGCGGAGCGAGTGAGGGCTTCGGCGGCAGCGGTGCTGCGCGGGGCGGTCGCGGAGTGGTTAGTGGTTGCACCGTGAGCGACTGAAAGGAGCGAGCGGGCCGAGGAACCCCCGAGCGGAGCGAGTGGGGTGACGTGGGCTTTTGATCCACATTTTGCCAGCGAAGGAGCGAGCAACGCGAGCGACTGAGCGCAGCAAAAGGTGGTTATGCGAACGTCTTCGAGACCTCGTCCTCGCTTGTGTCCTCGTCGGCGTCGATCTTCGCCCACGCCTCGTGGAAGTCCGTCATCCGGACCTCGGTGCGGTCCTCGCGGATCGCGAACATCCCGGCCTCGGTGCAGATCGCTTTGATCTGTGCGCCGCTCGCGCCGGAGATCTCGTTGGCGAGCTCCTCGAAGGTGACGTCGTCGGCGAGGTTCATGCCGCGGGTGTGGATCTCGAAGATCTTCTCGCGGCCCTCGGCGTCGGGCTTTGGGACCTCGATGAGGCGGTCGAACCGCCCAGGACGAAGGATCGCGCGGTCGAGCATGTCGAAGCGGTTGGTGGCGGCGATGATCCGGATCTCGCCGCGCTCCTCGAAGCCGTCCATCTCGGAGAGGAGCTGCATCATCGTCCGCTGGACCTCGGCGTCGCCGGAGGTCTTCGAGTCGGTGCGCTTCGAGGCGATGGCGTCGATCTCGTCGATGAAGATGACCGCCGGTTCGTGCTCGCGGGCGACCTCGAAGAGGTCGCGAACGAGCTTCGCACCCTCGCCGATGAACTTGTGGACGAGCTCGGAGCCCGCCATCTTGATGAACGTCGCGTCGGTCTGGTTCGCGACGGCTTTGGCGAGCATCGTCTTCCCCGTGCCGGGCGGGCCGTGAAGCAGGATACCCGAAGGTGGGTCGATCCCGACGTCGACGAACATCTCGGGGTTTTCGAGCGGCATCTCGACGGTCTCGCGCACCTCGTTCATCTGTTCGGTCAGCCCACCGATGTCGGTGTACTCTACGCCGGGGCTCTCCTCGACCTCCATCACGCGCGCCCGGACGTCGGTCTCGTTCGAGAGGTCCGTGACCACCGACAGCGAGTTGTTGACCGCGACGCGCGAGCCCGGTTCGAGCGACGTGCGGGTCTCGTCGGTGACCTGGGTTAGCGCCTCCTGGTTGTTGCCGTGCTGTTTGATGATCACGCTGCCGTCGTCGGTGATCTCCTGGACCGTGGCGACGAACAGGGGCGACTGCTTGAGCTTCTTGTTCTCGTGATTCAGCCGTTCGAGCTTCTGCTGGAACTTGTTGTTCTCGGCGTTGGCGTCGAGCAGCTTGTCGCGCATCTCCTCGTTCTGGGTGTCGAGGATCTCGATCCGCTCTTCGAGCGCGTCGAGCTTCTCCTGATTCGAGGCGTCCGTATCGTAGGGCTGTGACCCCTCGTCCACCGTGTCGGTCATTGGGTACGGATAGGACTGTGTTTCATAAGAGGGTTCGGGTCGACGGAATACCACGGCGTTGGCCGAGTCCGGACGGCGCTTTCGAACCGTCGAGAGCTACGAGTGTTTCGTAACACAGAACGGGAGACCGACGACCTCGACCGCCTCCACATCGGGGGCTTTGACGACCGCCTGTCCCTTCCCGAACTTCGGAATGTCGCGCTTGAACTCCGAGGGGACCGACGGGACCCGCTCGACCACTTCGTCTCGGAGGCCAAGGAAGACGTTGGTATTGGTCTGTTTCAACACCTCGTCGTCGATGTCCTCCGGGTTCTGGGTTATCATCAGGAGACCGAGCTTGTCCTTCCGCCCCTGTTTCGCGGCCTCGCGTGCCCGACGGATGATGTACCGGCCGCGAAGCGTGTCCGCGCCCGAGAGGTAGTTGTGCGCCTCGTCGATGCTCACCAACATCGGGGTGTCCTTGATGTGCGCATCGACGGCGTGGTCCGAGATCTTGTTCTCGATCACGTACGAGAGCATCGAGAGGACGGTGAGTTCTTCCTTCCCGCCGCGGAGGTGGCCCGTCGGAATCACCGTCACTTGCCCCTCGCGGAACAGTTCCCCGGAGATGTCGTCGAGCGGATTCGCGCCGGTTCCCCCGTCACCGCCGCCGTCGAACACGTCGGTGAACACGTCTTCTTTTACCCGGCGCATCACCGCGCTCCACGTCCCGTCGGCGATCTCGTGTCGCGCTCGAAGCACGCTGTCCTCGTGTGAGTTCCTATCGAGGTAGTGGATGAACTCCTCGTAGGTCGGTCGTGCGTCCTCCTGGTCGAAGTACGACGAGAGACAGCCTTCGAGCGCCCCGCGGGTCACTGGTGTCGGGTCGTACGGCATCAGGAGCTCGGGTCGCGAGCGCACCAGTGAGAACGGGATCGAGAAGGATCGACTCTCGCCAGTCGACGGCGGGGTGGTGTTCGCCACGTCGGGGACGAACACCTCCAGACTATCGACGCCGCCCACCTCGACTCCCGCGTGTTCGAGCCGTCGCCGGTCCTCCGACGGGATCTCACCGTCCTCGCGCATCTGCCAGTATTCGTTTTCGGGGTCGAAGACGACCGTATTGAGCCGACTCCGTTCGAGGTCTCCCGTGCTGTGGTTCTCGATCGGGTAGCGCTTCTCGCCCATGAACTGTCGGAGGAGGTTCTTCGCGAAGTGGGTCTTCCCCTTCCCCGTCGAGCCGGCGACGAGCGCGTGACGGAAGACCGCTGGCTCGCCCGACTCGACCTCGCCAGCGGGACTGATACCGGGGTTCGAGAGGTAGTACGGGAACGGTTCGCCACCGACCTCCATCGCGTCGCCACCCACGGAGAGGTAGCCACAGAATATCCCCGAGTGTGGGATGTTGAGCCCCTCGCGTAGGGTCGGCTCGTCCTCGACGCGTTCGACCTCGGTGTTCGGCTTCGGTACCTTGTTCACGATGCCACGCGACAGCGCTTCTGCTGGGTCCTCCCCCCCATCCCCTTCGACCGAGAGGATGGTGATGGGTTCGAGTTCGGCCACCAGCACGTATTCCGACTCGTCGAGTGCGGACCCCCGATTGATCCGGTTGTGGACGTCCGAGCGGTCGTCGAGGTCGGTGTAGGGTTCGTAGCGCAACCCGTCGACGGCGGCGAACAGCCTGTCGTCGCTCGCGGGATACGAAACCGCGACGTAATCGCCCACTCGAACTTGTTCACGGCGCTCGGTGGCAATGTAGGCGTTCACCGTGTACTCGCTCCGACTGACGTGGATCGTCTCGCTCGCGAGCACGTGGCCCACTTCGCGGGGGCCGAGATCGGTCGCCGAACTCGGGACCCGCTGTTCCGAGAGCGCCGTCCCGCCGTCGTTCGTGTTGCTCTCCGCCACGGCTTCGGTTCCACCGTCGGCGTCCACAGCGGCGGTGTCGTCGGCAGTGGACTGTTCGTCGTCCGTCGCGAACGGGTCGTCGTCGAGTGGATTGTTGCTCATTGGTCTACCTCGCTCGGGTCCTCGATATCCTTCCACCGGCCGTCCTGGTTGTAGTCGAACTGGCTCTCGGCCGAGGTGATGAACTTCTCGATAGTCTTTCGGTTGTCGGGGCTGATCCGGGCGATCTTGTCGGCACGGCTGACCGCCCGGGGCACGTCGCCGTTCCGAGCGATCTCCTTCAAAGCCTTTCGCTGTACCGCCTCGCGCTGGGTATCGCCGCCGAGGAAGAGCAGTGGGGCTTCGACCCGGAACACACCGCCCGTCCGCGGCAATCGGACGTAGAAGAACGCCCGCCGGTAGTCGGCGGGCTCACCGTGGTCGAGCGCGTCGGCTACCGTCGAGAGCATCTCGAACGGCCGGTTGTCGATCGCCTGTTCGTGGACGAACCACGACGTGTAGGTCAGATGGTTCAGGCTGTCGTCCCGCAGGACCTCGCTCACGAACTGGTGGTCGCGCCGCCACGGCACGTCGAGTCGGAGACCGTCGTCGTTTGTCAGGTCGTGGGTCTCGATCTTGGTTTCGAGCGCGTCGAGCACCTGCCCGGTCATCGATGTCTTCACCACGCCGATCACCGGGAGACCCCGCTCGTAGAGTCGGTCGATCACGTCGACGTAGTGCTCCGCGATCGTCTGCGGCACGTCCCACGTCGAGGGCACCGGCATTCGGTCGACGGTGTCCAGCATGAGCCAGTAGAGGACCCCCAGCGGGTAGACGGAGCCATCGAAGAACAGTGCCCCGTCGATCGCATCGGCGGAAGCGAGCGCGTGTCGTCCCTCCGCGAGGCGCTGGGCCGCCGTCGAGACCCACCGCGTGACGTCGGAGGTCCGGTCGGCGGTTCCGGGGAAGGCGAGCACCTCGCCGTCGACACGGCCCTCGTCGCCCTCGAAGGTCTCGGAGAAGAACCGGCTATCGTCGTCGTCGAAGTACAACACCGAGCGGATCGTGCCGTCGCGTTCGAGGTCCCGGTTGCCATCCGTCCCCGCAACCCCGAGCTTCGCGCTCGCGGTATCGACGACGAGACCGTTGTTGTACTCGATCGGTCGGGTGGTGCTGGCGTCGATCCCGTAGGTGTGCTCGGGCCACGGGTCCTCGTTCCACGTTCCGAGGTCCGCCATCGGCGTTTTCATACACCTCACTTCGCCGAGCGCTTCGACCTGGCCACCCTCGCGCGCGAGCAGCGAGAACAGCCGACGTGCGTGTTCGGTCTGTGAAGTGGGTTCGTCGGGGACGCTGTTGTCGATATGCCCGAACAGTTCCTTCACGACCCCGAAAGCGGTCTGGTCCATTCAGTCGTCACCTCCGGACCCGACGACACTCAACTCCTCTGGGTCGTCGGGACCACCGCCGGCGGAGTCGGAGCTGCCGGCGACCCGCATCTCGGCGTGCGAGGTCTTCGTCCCAGGGTCCTTGCGCACGAGGCACTCGTGGTCCGCACCGTGGATCAGGCGTTCGTCGTGGCTCACCACGATCACCTGTGGCACGTCCCACTCGTCGAGCGTGCGAAGCATCCGTTCGAGCTGGCCCACGTGACCCTCGTCGAGGAACGTCGTTGGTTCGTCGAGGATGAACGGTGGGAGACCGCTTCGGTCGCCGCCGCCCATGCCCGCGATGAGACGATAGATACCCGCCCGGAGCGCGAGGTTGACGATGGCGCGCTCGCCACCGCTCGCGTTCTTTGGGTTCTCGCGCGTGCCGTCGCCACGCAGGAGTCGGATCGCGTAGTCGTAGGTCTCGCGGCGCTCGTTGTGGACCTCCTCGATCAGCACCTGCTGATAGCCCGCGTTCTTGTAGATCTTCCCGAAGACCTCGTTGGTGTACTCGTTGATGTAGGCGAGGTACTCCTCGCGGAGCTCGGATTTCACTGCCTGATAGGTCGAGAGAATCGTTTCGGTCTCGTCGTAGATACCGTCGGCCCATCGCTCCTTGCGTTCGCACTCGTCGATTCGTTCGTTCAGGCGAACCAAAGCATCCCGTTCGAGTTCGAGTCGGTTGCGCTCGTTCCGGAGACGCCGTGCTCGGGTAGTGTACTCCTCACGTGTCGCCTCGCGCTGCTCGATACGCGAATCGGTCTCCTCGATCTCGGCCTCGATGGCCTCCCGACCGTCGTGCTCGCCGAGTTCGTTCTCGATGGCGTCGTGTTCGTGTTCGAGCGTCGCCAGCTGTTCGTTGAAGTCCTCGATGGCGCGTTCGGCCCCCGCGATGCGCTGGGTTTCCTCGGCGATCGTCGTCTCGTGGTCGTCGATCTCGTCGTAGCGCTCGATAACGGCTTCGACCGTGGATCGTTCGTCCTCGATGTGCTCGACACGTTCGCGGGCCTCGTCGAGCACCGTCCCGCGCTCCTCGATCGTCTCGTGCGCCGTTTCGAGTGTCTCGTCGAGTGATTCGAGCCGCTCCTCCGCCGCCTCGATCTCGTCGTCGAGATCGGTGATGTCGTCTTCGACGTCTGCACGCTCGTCCTCGATATCGGCGAGCATCTCGCGGCGTTCGGCGACGGTCTCGAACGTCTCCAGCACGTTTTCACCGGCGGAGACGGCTCCACGTGCCTTTCGCTCCTCGGTTTCGAGTTCCTCGATGCGCTCGTCGAGCGTCTCGATCTCGCCCTCGATGCGCTCGATCTCCGCCTCCGTCTCTTCGACTGCGTCGCTGGTCTCGGCGACCTCCGCACCGATGTCACTCTCTTCCTCGCGGAGGGTTTCGAGCGCCGCTCGGTGCTCTTCGAGAACGTCGTCGCGATAGTCGATGGCCGCCACGACGTCCTCGCGGAGCGAATCGATGGCGGTCACGTCCGCCGCGAGCGAATCCCGCTCGCGCTCCGCGGACGCGAGGCGCTGGCGAACGTCGGCGAGCGAGTCCTCCAACTCGTCTATCTCCTCGACGACGTGCGCCTCCGAAACCGTCTGACCGCAGGTCGGGCACGTCGACCCCGGACCGAGCTCTCGAAACTCGTCGAGGTCGTCCTCGTAGCGCTGTGCTTCGGTACGGAGGGCGGCGACGGTGCTTTTGGCGTCGCTGAGGGCGTCGGTGCGTTCGTCGCGGAGCGCGGGGAGGCGTTCGGTGCGAACCTCGTCGAGGGTCTCGGCCGTGATGTCGGCATCGAGCCCGTCGACCGGGTCGAGCTCCACGATCCGGTCGTCGAGTTCCTCGACCGCCCCGTCGAGCGCCGCCTTTTCGGTCTCGATCTTCTCGTGGAGCGACGTGCGCCGTTCGGTCAGGTCATCGAGCCGATCTTCGAGATCCGAACGTTCCGCTCGTGCCTCGTCCAGAGCGGACGTCTTCGCCTCGCGTTTCGTCCGCGCCGCGGTGAGGTCGTTCGTGGCGTCCTCGCGTTTCTCGTTGAGGGTTTCGACGCGTTCCTCGACCGCCTCGCGGTGGTCGTCGTCCACGTCTACTGGTTCGGTATCCGGGAGGAACGACCCGACACGACGGCGGCGCTTTTCGAGCGCCGTCTCGGTCGTCGTCTCGGCCTCGTCGATGCGCTCGTCGATGGTGGCCAGTCGTTCACGGAGCGCGTCGCGTTCGTCGACGAGGTCGTCGAGGGTCTCGGCGGTCTCGTCGTGCTCGGTATCGAGCCGGTCGCGTTCGTCGCGTGCGGCATCGAGCTCGCTCTTCGCCGTGGCACGCTCGGCGCTCGCCTCGGTAAGGGTGTCGGCGACCGCTGCGCGCGCCGCTTCCGCCTTCGCTTCGGTCGAGAGGTCGTGGTCGACCTCGTCCGACAGGTCGGCGATCTCGGCTTCGATCCGTTCGACTTCGTCCTCCGCCGTCGCGATGTCGTCTTCGGCCGCCTCGATCGTCGAGCGTTGGTCGGCGCGCTTCGCCTCGACACGCTCGATCTGCGTCGCCTTCGCCTGCCGTTCCTCGATGAGTTCCTCGTAGCGTTCGAGCGCCGCCACTTTCTCCCGACGGAACTCCTTGAGGTCGTCGAGGTACTCCTCGGCCATCTCGGCTTTCCCCTCTGCGTCGTCGATATCGTCGGTGAGCTCGGCGATCGCCCGTCCGAAATCGGCTTCGTCGCGGTCGTACTCGGCGCGGTCCTCCTCGTGGCCACGGCGGCGCTCGGCGTTGGCGTCGCGGACGCGACCCGCCGCCCGACGGGCCTGTTTCATCCGTTCGGTGTGGCGGTCGATCGCGTCGAGCCCGAGCAGGCTATCGATGGTCGTCGTCCGGTCGTCGTCGTCGATGAGCCGGTCGACCTCGCCCTGTTTGACGTAGACCGAACTCGCGAAGTCTTCGGCGTCCATCCCGACGAGTCGCGCCACCGTTGCACGAACGTCGCGGACGCCCGTCACGGGCGAGGAGAGCGCCGGTGACGTGAGTTCGGCGCTCGATGCCGTGCTGGTGTTGTGGACCGTCCATTCGGTGGTGTACTCCGCCCCGTCGACTTCGAAGGCGAGCTCGACCCGCGCGGTGTCCTCGCCACGTCGAACGAGGTCGTCGAGGGTGAAGCTGTTCGATCCGACGGTCGTGATCTTCGAGAGGAAGAGGCCACCGAAGATCCCCATCAGCAGTGATGTCTTCCCCGCGCCGTTCTCGCCGTGGACCAGCGTGACGCCGTCGGGGAACTCGATCGTCTGGTTGTCGTAGCTTCGGACGTTTTCGAGCCGGAGACGTTTGATCCTCATCGGTCGTCCTCCCCGTCGTCCGCCCGCGGCGTCGCCCACGAATCGAGGCGGGAGTTCCCGGGGTCCGTGGCTTCCGCGTCCGTTTCGGGAGCCGGTTCGTCAGTTCCGTTTTCGGTTTCCGACCCCGTCTCGTCGGCGAACGCGTCGGTTTGCGCCTCTCGGATCCGGTCCTCGGCCCACTCGGCCACCCGGTTCGTCGCGAGGTCGGCGTCGCCGCGCACACGTGCCTCGACCGCCATCGTTACGTCGCTCAACGACTCCTCGGCGAGCCGTTCCTCGATCCGCTGGTCCGGGCGTTTGACGACCCCCGACGGGCCTTGGTCGGGGTCGAGCGCCTCGCGGCCGCGGTCATCGTCGACCGTGCAGACCGCCGCGCCGCGTTCGGTCGCGAGGTCGTAAACTGCGCTCGCCGTCAGCGAGGTTCGCTCGCCGGTTAGCCTGACGACCGCCACCGCATCGTCGAGGTCGTGGCGCTCGACGACGTCGGCGGCGTGACTGTAACCGTCACCCTCGCCGAATTCGATGGTGAGCCGTCGGAATTCGCGAGTGTCGAGTTCGAGCGCGCGTCGCGTCAGCTCGCCATTCTCGATCTCAAGGAGACAGACGCTTCGGGCCGCCTCCTCGCCCGCGCTACAGCGTTCGGTCGACCCCGGATACCAGACGTCGACCCCATCGACGACCGCTTCCTCGGCCTCGTGGTAGTCGCCGAGGGCGAGCGCATCGATCTCGGTCGTGGCCTTCTCGATGGCCTCCGTGCTCGGGTGGTCGGCCATGATCTCGGGGACCGGGGGAGCGAGAAGCTGGTGCATACAAAGCAGTCGGTACGCGCCGTCGGCGTCTTCGAGCTCGAACCCCGCCGTCTCCCAAGCGGGTTTCGTCACCGAATCGATCCCGTAGAGCGCGACGTCCTCGACCATCGTCGGCGAGCGGTTGAGCCGCTCGGCGGTTCCCGTCTCGGCGATGAGGTCGAGCCACTGGTCGTCCATCTTGCGCTCGTGGTTGCCGACGATACCGTAGAAGGGGATGTCGGCATCGACCAACCCTCGAAGAGTCCGAATACAGTTACGTACCTCCGGTAGTGGGGGTGTGCGCTGGTCGAAGAGGTCCCCCGTGTGGATCACCGCGTCGACCGGGTCGTTGTCGTGAGCTGGATGGGTTCCACGGGCGATATCGATAGTCTGCTCGAACGCGTTCGCGAAGTCCGCCCGCCGAAGGTCGCTCCCGTACTGGCGCTTTCCGAGGTGAGTGTCGCTCACGTGGAGGATCGTGGTCATGGTCTCACCTTCATTTGACACAGCTAGCCGGCGGTCGCCTATTAAACACCGTAGCATGGAGTGAAAGTGGTCGCCGGGCGGACGCGGCGGGGCGGTTCACGTCGCGTGCAGCCGTTCGAGCCCCTTGTGGGCCGTCTCGGTGGTCCGATAGCCGCGCTCGCCGGCCACCTCGCAGGGTTCGAGCAGGCCCGCCGCACGGAGTTCGCCACACAGCCCGTGGAGGTCGCTCTCACAGAGGTCGTCGCGGAGGAGTTCCCGGACGGGGACCCCACCCCGGTCGTCGATCGTCAGGAGGAGTCCGAGACCGCGGTCGTTGTGGGTCCCCCGGATCAGTCGCCTGACCGGTTCGGGGACCGCTTTCGCGGCGTCGGCGAACCCCGACCCGTCCGCCGAACAGCCGTCGTCTCCCGATGCTCGCTCGTTCGTGCCGTCGGTGGTCGGGTGCATGGCTCGACTACTCGGCCCGGTCGGTTAGCGGTTCCGCAACGCGGTACTTCACGTAGGCGTAGCCGAGCGTGAAGAGGCCGAGGACGATCCCGACTCCGCCGAGCTGCCACCGGCCCTCGAAGTAGATGAACATCCCCCCGAGGGCGACGAGGAGCACGGCGATGTCGACCGAGACCACGAGGCTCCAGAACAGGTGTGAGACCTCGGGTGGAACCTCGACGTCCGAGGTGTCGGGAACGTCGACCGAGGGAGCGCCGGGGATCACCGACGTCTCGGCGTCGGACTCGTCGTCGGGGTCGGTCGTCGAACCACCCAGCAGGCCGTCGAACACGGTTTCGGCCGAGCTACTACCCGCCGGACAATGACGGTTTGGATCCCGGGGCGGCCGACCGCGGGGATTTTTAGCGGCGGCGGCGAAGGGGGTGGTATGACTACTCCGGGGACACAGACGACGCTCGGCGGGAGCGCCGAGTCGGGCGGCGAGCGGTCGGCGGCGGAGGCGGCGGCGCGGACGGTCGCGGGCGACGGCGGGAGCGATGCCGAGATCGTCGACCCCACCGAGCGCCGGTATCCCGACGCGACCGGAACCGTGGAGCTGGCCATCACCCAGGTCGATTACACCGTCGAGGGGTCGGGGGACCGTGAGACCCCGATCATCCACGTCTTCGGGCGCACGGCGGATGGTGAGGTCGAACACGTTCGCGTCCACGAGTTCCGACCCTACTTCTACGCCCCCACCGACTCGCTCTCGGGCGAGCTCGACGACCGCCTCACCGGATCCGAGGAAGAAGACGAAGACGGCGAGCCCTACGAGAGCATCCGTGGCGAGCGCCTCACCAAGATCTTCGGCCAGACCCCGCGCGACGTGGGCCAGCTCCGGGACCGCTACGACCACTACGAGGCCGACATCCTGTTTCCGAACCGGTTCCTGATCGACAAGGACGTCAAGAGCGGCGTTCGCGTCCCCGAGCGCCGCGGCTCCGACGACGCACTCGTGGTCCCCCACGACGAGGTCGAAGCCGTCGAGATGGCGGCCGACGCGCGGGTCTGCACCTTCGATATCGAGGTCGACGACCGTTCGGGCTTCCCCGAGGAGGGCGAGGAGACCATCATCTGCCTGTCGAGCCACGACTCGACGGACGACGAGTACATCACCTGGCTCTACGAGGCCCCCGAGGGCGCGGACGGCCCCGGCGAACTCGCGGGCTACGCCGGGATCGAGGAGGACATCGACGCGACGGTGAAGAACTACGAGAGCGAAGAGGAGATGCTCGACGCCTTCCTCAGCTACATCGAGACCACGGATCCGGACGTCCTGACGGGCTGGAACTTCGCGGACTTCGACGCGCCGTACTTCATCGACAGGTTGGAGGTGCTCGGCGGTGCGGACTGTGAGGGCTACGACCTCGATCCGGACCGGCTCTCCCGCGTGAACGAAGTCTGGCGCTCGGACTGGCAGGGCCCCAACATCAAGGGTCGCGTCGTCTTCGACCTGCTCTACGCCTATCAACGGACGCAGTTCTCCGAACTCGATTCGTACCGACTCGACGCGGTCGGCGAGGTCGAACTCGGGGTCGGCAAGGAACGCTACGCGGGCTCCATCGGGGATCTCTGGGAGGAGAACCCCGAACGCCTGCTCGAATACAACCTTCGCGACGTCGAGATCTGTGTCGAGATCGACCGCCAGCAAGGGGTCATTCCGTTCTGGAAGGAGGTGGCCTCGTTCGTCGGCTGTAAACTCGAGGACGCGACCACGCCCGGCGACGCGGTCGACATGTACGTCCTCCACGAGGCACACGGGAGGTTCGCGCTCCCCTCGAAGGGCCAACAGCAGACGGAGGACTTCGAGGGCGGTGCGGTGTTCGACCCGATCACCGGGGTCAAGGAGATGGTCTCGGTGCTCGACCTCAAGTCCCTCTACCCGATGTCGATGGTGACGATCAACGCCTCGCCCGAGACGCAGGTCGACCCCGAGACCTACGACGGCGAGACCTACCGGACTCCCACTGGTATCCACTTCCGGAAGGAGCCCGACGGGATGATCCGGGAGATGGTCGACGAGCTCCTCACCGAACGCGAGGAGAAGAAACAGCGTCGCGACGAACACACGCCTGGAACCGGTGCGTACGGTCGCCTCGACCGCCAGCAGCAGGCCGTGAAAGTCATCATGAACAGCCTGTACGGGGTCTTTGGCTGGGACCGCTTCCGGCTCTACGACCGCGCGATGAGCGCGGGCGTGACCTCCACGAACCGGGAGGTCATCAGCTTCACCGAGCAGGCCGCCAACGAACTCGACTACCAGGTGGCCTACGGTGACACCGACTCGGTGATGCTCGAACTCGGGAGCGAGGTCTCGAAGGAGGAGGCCATCGAGCAGGCGTTCACCATCGAGGACCACATCAACGAGGCCTACGACGCGTTCGCGAGCGAGACCCTGAACGCCGAGAACCACCGCTTCCAGATCGAGTTCGAGAAGCTCTACCGACGGTTCTTCCAGGCCGGCAAGAAGAAACGCTACGCCGGGCACATCATCTGGAAGGAGGGGAAGGACGTCGACGACGTCGATATCACTGGCTTCGAGTACAAACGTTCGGACATCGCCCCGATCACCAAGCGCGTCCAGCACGAGGTGATCGACCGAATCGTCCACGGGGAGGATCTGAACGAGGTCAAGAACTACGTCCGGGACGTCATCGAGCAGTTCGAGGCCGACGAGGTCGACGTCGAGGCGATCGGGATCCCCGGCGGGATCGGCAAACGCCTCGACGACTACGACACCGACACCGCCCAGGTCCGGGGTGCGAAGTACGCGAACCTCCTCCTGGGGACGAACTTCCAGCGCGGCAGCAAACCCAAGCGGCTCTACCTCGACCGGGTCGACGACCGCTTCTTCCAGCGGATCGAGTCCGAGCGGCCCGACATCGGTGAGGACGACCGCTACCGCGAGTTCAAACGCGACGTCAGCAACGGCAAGGGCGTGATCTGCTTCGAGTTCGCCGACCAGATCCCCGCGGAGTTCGCCATCGACCAGGACAAGATGCTCGACAAGACCCTCAAGGGACCGATCGCGCGCGTGCTCGAAGCGCTGGGGATCTCCTGGGAGGAGGTCCGGTCCGGCCAGACCCAGACCGGCCTCGGCAGCTTCATGTGACCGGCCCCGCCGAACGAGTGCCAAATGGTCGCCGAAGGTTGATATGCGAGAACGCGACCACCCGCGGTCGTGGTGGGTACGACGACCCCGACGGGCCCCGACCGGTGTGGCTGTGAGACGTGGGTCGACCACCATCGGCTCGTCGTCGACGCGACCGACTGCCCGGCCGGCGGTCGGCTGACGAACCCGGCATGTCGGACACGTATCGTCGGTGCGGTCACGCCCCGCGTCACCTCGATCCGCGTTCGGACCGAGGCCGGCACGGTCGTCCATCCCGATGGGGTCGTCGGGCTTCTCGTTGCGGCCGACCGCTTCGCGGCACTGGTCGAGGACCGTGACGCGGGTCTGGCGAGACGAACGCGCCGCGATCCCCGGGGAGCGGCTCGCGTAGCGGTCGGCCGCCGGGGCCGCATCGCCGACCTCGCTGCCGAAACCGGACTCATCGAGGGGCTTCGTCGGCTCGCGAGCGGCCGGAGGGGGTTCGACACGACGACCGAACTCAACCCACTTACGTCGGCGGGCGGTAGCCGTCCCATGCTCCACGATATCGACGACGCCGGCGAACTGGACTCGGCGGAGCTCCGGGCGCGCTACGACGAGCGCCTGCGGGCGGTGATCGACGAGCACGGGGTCGAGACCGTCGCCGACGAGTCGGGCGTCGAGACGGAAACGGTTCGCGCGTTCGCGGCGGGCGACTCGCCCGAGATCACGCTCGACGAGGCCGCGGCGGTGCTCGCCACGAGCGAGGACGAACCCGACGCCGAGGCCATCGTCACGGAGACCCGCGACGCGCTGCTCCTCGGGATGACCACCGCGGTGCTCGACGTCGAGGCGGTCGAGTCCGGGATAAACGGTTCGTTCGACGCCCGCGAGATCCAACAGAAGATCGAGGGGCGACTCCCGATGACCCTCGACGAGCTCGCGATGATCCACGGCTACATCGAGGAGCGGAAACCATGAGCCGGGTCGCGATCCTCGGCTGTGGCTACGTGGGACTCGAACTCGGTCGACGGCTCGCGCCCGACCACGAGGTCGTCGGGGTGCGTCGATCCGCCGACGGGTGCGAGCTGATCGAACGCGCGGGGTTCGAGGCAGTCCAGGCTGACATCACCAGCCGGGGCGATCTCGAAGACGTTCCCGACGTCGACACGGTGGTGTTCGCGGCGAGTTCGGGCGGTCGGGATGCCGCGGCGGCACGCGAGGTCTACGTCGAGGGACTTCGCACCGCGATCGACGCGTTCGGGGCGCGCGAGGAGCCGCCCGACCGGCTGGTCTACACCTCCTCGACGGGTGTCTACGGCGACCACGGGGGGGAGTGGGTCGACGAGGAGACGCCGATCGAACCCACCACGGAGAAGACGGAGGTGCTGGCGGAGGCCGAACGGGTGGCCATCGAGGAGGCAGGATCGAGCGGGATCGACGGTACCGTCGCCCGGTTCGCGGGGCTCTACGGTCCGGATCGGTACCGGCTCGAACGTTACCTCGACGGACCGGTGACGGAGGGCTATCTCAACATGGTCCACCGCGACGACGCCGCCGGTGCGGTGCGATTCCTGCTCGCCGCCGACGCC
Organism: Halococcus salsus; assembly: GCF_009900715.1. NCBI lineage: Archaea > Methanobacteriati > Methanobacteriota > Halobacteria > Halobacteriales > Halococcaceae > Halococcus > Halococcus salsus. Next base: position 80,057 of record NZ_JAAAJC010000006.1, on the reverse strand, counting down.
GCCCGTGGGGAGACGGTGCTCGTGGCCGACGACGAACCCGCCGACCGGTGGGCGTTCGCCGACTGGCTCGCCGACGAGTGTGGGGTCGAACGGCCCGAGAAGCGGACGACCGAAGCGCGACTCGCGGACGACGACCTCACCGAGGCCGCTCGGCGGCGGGTGAGGACCTCGAAACGGTGTTCGAACGACAAGCTTCGGGAACTCGGCTACGAGTTTGCGTTCCCGACCTACCGCGAAGGCTACCGCGCCGCGGTCGCGGCGTTTCGGGACGAGTAGATCCTTTCGGGTAGCCGGAGCCCACAAGATATTCACGCGTGCGAACTCAGCAATTATTCAATGACCACGCGCGAAGATATCTCGTTTCTTGCGGGGTCGGAAAACCGGGTGCGAATCCTCGAAGCGCTCCGTGACCGGCCGCATCGCCAGTCCGATCTCGTTCGCGAGGGTGACCTCTCGCGCTCAACGGTCCACCGGACGCTCGATGGGCTCACGGACCGCGAGTGGGTCGTCCGCGACGACGGGAGGTTTCGTCTCACGCCGGGCGGACGGCTGATCCTCGAACGCTACGAGGGGCTCGAGAGCGCGGTCGAGCGCGTCGGCGAGTGGGGGTCGTTCCTGAACCGGCTGGGCGGCGACGCCGGGGCGCTCCCGCTCGCCGCGCTCGACGACGCCACGCTGATAGCCGGCTGTCCCGAGAACCCCCACGCGGCGCTCACCCACCTCGCCGACGTGTTCACGAACGCGACCGACGCCGAGCGCTTTCGGGGGATCTCGCCGGTCGTGAGCACCGTCATCAACGAGGCCGCCTTCGAGCTCGTGAGCGCCGGCGTCCCGATGGAGCTCGTCATCGACGATTCGGTGTTCTCCACCTCGAAGGCGTCCTTCTCCGACGCGCTCGACGACGCCCACGCGTTCGAGAACATCGAGCTGTTCCAGTATCCCGGCCCATTGGAGTTCGGGCTCACGATACTCGACGACCGCGTGTTGGTGGGTGCCTACGACGACCGTGGGGTGCTCCGTGAGTGTCTCGACGGTACCGACGACGCGCTCTTCGAGTGGGCGACCGAGGTCTACGACGAGCGGCGGTCGGCGGCCCGGCGCATCGACCCGCTGGCGTCGGAGTGAGTCGGTTACTCGACCCTGAACAGCGGTTCCTCGATCGACTCGCTTCGGCACTCCGGACACCGCGAGGGGCGGTTCGCGCGGTCGTCGAAGCCCGCGAAGCCACAGTCGCGACACTCGGGCGGGGCGGCGAGGAGCTGTTCGTCGGTGCCGTCGAGCGACTGGGCGATGTGTTCGACGTGTGAGAGCGCGTCGTTCGTCGGGATGTCGAACTCGTTGGCGATGGTGCCCGCGGCCGCGGTCCGCTCGCGAAGGTAGTCGGCGATCCGCTCGCGCGTCGTCGCGTTCGCGTTCTCCATACCTCGTCTCCGACGCGCCGGGTGAAAACGATTTCCGCAGCGGCGAGCGGCGGTGCGGCCGCGGGGCGGACGCGGCCCGCGGTGGCGGGCGGCCGTGCGCTCGCGGTGCTGTTCCTGGTGGATGAAGGGCGAGCGAACGAAGTGAGCGAGGGCTTCGGCGGTGCGGTGCTGTGCGGTTGCGGTAGGCGGTACGGAAGCGGTTCGCAGGCGCGGATAGTCAGTGATCGTACCGCGAGCGAGCGGCGCGAGGTTCGACCGAAGGGAGAACCAGGGATGCGAACGGGGAACGGGGCGTGGCCGACCACCGGGAGGCCACGAGGCGAACGGCGACCGCAGGAAGCCGTGAGCGAAGCGAGTGAGCGGGCGCGAGGGTGACCATCGTTCTCGCGAGCGGAGCGAGCGAGATCGTTCGAAACGCCGGAGGCGTTTCGCGATGCCGAAAACGCTCCGCATTTTCGAGCAGCACGGAAGAGCTTCGCTCTTCCGGTGGGAGTCCGACGCGCTTTTGATCCACATTTTGCCAGCGAACGGAGTGAGCGCAGCAAAAGGTGGGGGCTTATTCCGTGGGCGCGGCCTCGACCTCTTGGCCCTCCTCGACGGCGGTGGTGAGCGAGACGTTGAGGACCGCCATCGAGACGAGACCCCCGATGACGGTGACGACGTTCTTCACGGCGTGGTCGACGATGGCGACCGCGAGCGCGACCGAGAAGCCGACCGGCGAGAGCCCCGTGACGAGGAGCGCGAACGCGCCCTCGTAGAGACCGATGCCGCCGGGCGAGAGTGGGAGGACCTTCGCGAGGTTGCCGACGCTCACCGCGAAGAAGCCGACCGCGAGGAGGGTCGACGGGGCCGCCGAGACGTCGAACGCGGCGAAGACGACGAGCGCGGTCACGACGTCGAGCGTCCAGATGAGGAGACTCGACGCGCCGACGCGAACGAACGCGCCACGGTCGCTGGCGACGGCCTGGATATCGCCGACGAAACGTTCGATGACGCCGGCGACCGTGTCGGCGTAGGCGTCCGTGCTGATGGCCCGCACACCGCGGCGGACGAGGTTCGAGTCCGAACTCGCGCTGGCGACGATGAGCCCCACGGCGGCGATGGCGGCGATACCGATCCCGCCCGCGACCGTCACGGCGAGCTGGCCGCTCTGGTGGCCGCCCGCGACGGTCGCGGCGAGCCCGGTGAGGCTGGTCGCGCCGGTCGCGGCGAGCCCGAGGAAGACCACGCCCGCGAGCAGGGTGATGGTGAGGAGGTCGAAGACGCGCTCGACAGCGAGCGAGGCGAAGCCGGCAGGGTAGGGCACCCGGCGGCGGGTCTTCACGACGTAGGCCCGGACCGCGTCGCCCGCCCGCGCCGGGAAGACGAGGTTCCCCGTCTGGGAGACGAACACCGCACCCGTGAGGAAGCCCACGCCCTCCTCGAAACCGAGCTCGGCGAGGATATCGCGGTAGCGCACGCCACGGACCGGCCACGAGAGCGCGTAGACCAGCGCCGAGACGGCCACCAGGGCGAGGTCGGCCCCCTCGATGGCGTCGAGCACGCTCGACACTTCGAGATACTGGGTCATCAGGACGACCGCGAGAACCGTCAGGAGGGTGCCGGCGGCGAGCGTGACCCGCCGGGTGATCCGCGGGGCGACGATGACCTGCCACCATGTCCGGAGGATCCCGCCGCCCATCCCGAGCACGTCGCGGACGAAGTCGACCTTCGTGTCGCCCTTCGGCGTCCAGGCGACGGGGAACTCGTTGACCCGGTAGCCGGCGCGCTGGGCGCGCACGAGGAGTTCGGTGTCCCAGAACCAGTGGTCGTCGTCGATCGCCGGGACGACGTCCTCGAACACCTCGCGGGAGAACGCCTTGAATCCGCACTGGTGGTCGCGAACCGACGAGCGCAGGAACAGCCTGACGAGCCGGTTGAAGACCTTGCTCGGGACGTCGCGGTTCGCGGGCCGGTCGGCGTCACTCGTCCCGAGGAGTCGGGAGCCCGTGGCGACGTCGTACTCGCCCGAGCGCACGCTCTCGACCAGCGTTTCGAGGTGGGTCATGTCCGTCGCGAGGTCGGTGTCGAGATACGCGAGGGTCTCACCCTCGGCGGCCGTGAAGGCCTGAACGAGCGCCCCGCCGCGGCCGAGCCGCTCGTCGCTGTGAACGTGGCGAACCCGGTCGTCCTCGTTCGCGAGGCGGGTCGCGATCTCGGGGGTAGCGTCGTCGCAGCCGTCCTCGGCGATCAGGACCTCGAAGGACCCGTCGGGGAGAAACGAGTCGAGGGTCGAGAGCGTGGTTTCGACGGTCCCCGCGAGCGTGGCCTCCTCGTTATAAGCGGGAAGGACGACGCTCACGGCGACCTCGCGGCTCATTGCCCGGTCTGGGAAAGCCATCGACAAAGCCCTTCTGGGTCGGGGTCAGTCCGCGCCCTCGGGCGTTCGTGCGGTCGCGAAGCTCGGGAGGTCGACGCCGAGCGTGTCGCTCGCCTCGTCGGGCGAGCCGTAGGGTCGGTTCACCACCAGCGTGCCCGCGCGCTGTTTGCCGAGCCCGGGCAGCGCCGCGAGCTCGTCCATCGAGGCCGCGTTGAGGTCGAGCGGGGCGGGAACGCCCGACACCGACCGATAGCCGTGGTCCGTGACGGCGATGTCCACCGTCTCGCCGAGCGGCTGCTCGCCGGGGATCCCCACGAGCAACGGGTAGGTGCCGAGCTGTCGGCCGAAGGTCGTGCCGTCCTGATGGTATTCGAGGTGGACGTCCGGGAGCAGGGTACCGACGGGGGCGACGCGCCCGAGCATCGGGTTGTCGATCTCCTCGCGGACCTCGCGTTTGTAGCGCTTGAAGAGCTTCTTGTGGTCGTCGGCGATCGCGGTCCCAGTTTCGTTCATCTTCGTGCCTGCGAAGGCCATCACCTGCCGGATGTTGACCCGTCGGAGCGAGAGTCCGGCGTCGTAGACCCGGTGGAGGAACTGCTTGTTCAGTTCGTAGGTCTCCTCGCGCTCGCCCGCGAGACCGTGGAGGAGGTTGATCCCGGGGAGAAGTTTGGGGAGTCGGTCCTCGTCGGGTCGCCAGCCCGCGGCCTCGTTGACGATCTCGACCGCCCGGAAACACTCGTCGGCGGTCACGTTCAAATCGTTCTGTTCCTGCACAACGGGGTCGGCGCTTTCGAGCCCGAACGCGGCCGTGTCACCGGGGGTGTTGTGCTCGGCGATGATCTCGAGGCCCTCCCTCGATTCCTCGGGCCAGCGGACGATGGTGATCGGGTTGATGTTGTCGAGGTGGAGGGTACCGAGGTCGGGAGCCACCTCGCGGATGCCGCCGTAGAGGTCGCGGAGCGCCTCGGGGTTCGGGGCCTCGCCATCGCCGCCGTAGGCCAGCAGGTCGGCTTGGCGGCCGAGCCGGAAGTGGCGAACCCCCGCCTCGTAGAGCGCTTCGACCTCCCTGACGATGGACTCCGGGGGACGGAAGGACGGGTTGCCGTAGAGCGGTTCGGTACAGAACGAACACCGGTAGGCACAGCCGCGCGAGGTCTCGATCTCACAGATCAGGTAGTCGGGGTGGTTCGGGTGGCTCTCGACCACGAACGCGCCCTCGCGGGCCCACCGCGTGACCTCCTCGACGTCGCGCATCCGGTTCCCGAACCCCTCCAAACCACTCTCGACGAGGTCGTGGGCCGCCGCCTCGACGTCGCCCTTCGCCACGAACTCGAAGTCGAGGTCCTTGCGCTCCATCTCCTGCCCGCCCGCGTTCTCCTCGCCGACGCCGAACCTGACGGGGCCACCGAGCAGCGTGGTCCCTTCCGCGACCCACGCGATCTCCTTCATTTCGTCGGGTTCGGCCGGGGTTCCACCGACGTACTTCCCGGGGACCGTCATCCCGCCGAGGTAGATCGTGAGGTCGGCCTCGGCCACGTCGCGCCAGTTGGCCTTCTCCTCGCGGAGCTCGTCGATGGTGTGGTAGGTGATCCGCTCTTCGGGAACGCCGGCATCCACCAGCGCGCCGGCGGTGAACCGCGGGTAGGTCGAGACGTACGGCGGGACCCCGAAGTGGGCGGGTTCGTCGACGTAGCCGTCCACGAGGGTCACGTCGAGGGTTGTGGGGTCGGTCATATCCGCTGGTGCGGTCTCCGGGCGTAAAAACCCGATTACCGGGCGACTGCCTCACGGAGACGACACCGAATTCGGTTCGGGTGAACGCCGTCATCGACTTGGTCGCGGTCCCTGTCGGAGCACCGACGGCGACGACCTCCGATATCCACCGAAACCACGGTGTTCGTCTCGCTCGTCGCTCCGACCTCGATCCCGGGGTTACGTTTTCACAGAAGAGCGTCGGCGACTCGTCGTCGTGGTTAGAGGTCCCCTCGGCCCTCGAACCACGCCCTGACCGGATCCTCTCGGTTCGAGATGTGTCCTCGATAGAGCGCGGACGCGATACTGACGGCGAGGATGAGGCCGACCCAGCCCAGGATCGGGACCGCGTCGAAGAACGCCACACCGAGGCTGGAGAGCGCGATGACCACCATCCCGACCGACCCGACCAGCAAGCTGTAAGCCGGCCACACGATGGCGCTCTCGGCGCTGGGGTTCATGTACGGGCTCACCTGGAACCACGTCTCACCCAGTCCGACGAGTTTCCGGTCGGGTTCGTACTCGACGACGCCCATCCGGTGGAGCTTCGGGAGGTGTGACTGGTGACAAGAGTTGTAGACGCTTTCGCGCACCCGACGTGGTGGCGGCGTCTCCCCGGTTTCGAGCGCCGCGATGTGTTCGGACAACTCCCGGAGCGTGACGGTGTCATGCGCTTCCTGGAGGCGTTCTAGCAGCCGAGTACGCCGTTCGTTCCGGAGTACATCGTGTATTTCGTATTCGCTCAGTTGTTTCGATGCCATCTCCAACTCTTACTCGTCGCCCTTCAGCAGTAAGGTAGATGTCTAGTTATTTAAGTTGCATAGCTCAATCAGTTATTCGTAGGTTGAGAAAATCCAATCGATATACACGATTTTACACGGTCGTGCTCTCGTGGAACGCGCCAGCGTGACGAGTTGGTGTGCGCTTCTGGTCCGAGGCGTGTCTGACAAAGAGGGAACGGACGCGCCGAATCGACCGCCGAACGAACCGTTGAACGAGGTCCGAGTGATGCCTCGAGGGGAGGGACAGCGGTGAGCTGGCGGCAGTCGATCTCAGAAAGCGCTATTGGTACACGCTGTCGACACTGGAACCGTCCCAGCCGAAACCGGTTTGGGCGGACGACCTCCGGTCTCGGGTCGGTCTCTGAAAGGGCATTCGCCGCCCGACTTGCGGACTGGCGGAACGTGTGAACTGGTCGAACTGGCCCCGAGCTTCCCCCACGATCCTACGAGAGACGTTCCTCGATGCTCATCCAACACTCGATACAGACCCGTCGGTTGACGCACAACCGTCTGATGGGGGTTTCGTCGGTCGTGATCTGGCTCACCGAACGGGTCCTGTCCTCCACTTCGAGTATCACTCGATGCCGTGGCCGTTCCGAGGCGAGGGAGCCGTCGCAGATCGGGCACGTGTCCATTTGCTACGAGATAGCACCGCTCCCTCATAAACTCATCTCCGTCGTGTCTCGTCCCCCGACGGTTCGGAACGGCGAGACGCCGTTCCGCACGGGATGGCCGAGGCCGCCTGAACGGTGCTACGGCCAGAGTCCGCGTTCGTCGTAGGCCTCGGCGATCCGCGAGAGCGCGACGATGTACGCGGCATCGCGCCACGAGACGGAGCGCTCCTCGAACTCGTCCCGAACGCCCTGCCAGGCCGTCAGCATTTCGTCCTCGAGCTCCTCGTTCACCCGCTCTTTCGACCAGGCTCGTCGGTTGATGTCCTGGAGCCACTCGAAGTAGCTCACCGTCACGCCGCCGGCGTTCGCGAGGATGTCCGGGATGACCGGGACGCCACGGTCTTCGAGGGCCTCGTCGGCTGCGGGCGTCGTCGGCCCGTTCGCGCCCTCGACGATGAGGTCGGCCTCGACGTCGTCGACGTTCTCGTCCGTGACCACGTTCCCTATCGCGGCCGGGATGAGAACGTCGACGTCGAGTTCGAGCAGCGTCTCGTTCGAGATCGTCTCGATGCTTTCATCGGTCGCGGCATCGGTCAGCGGCCCCTCGGTGTCGATGTCCGCGACGTCGAGCCCCGTCGGGTCGCGGATCGCTCCGTCGACGTCGCTGACCGCCGTGACCGTCGCTCCCCAGCTGTCCAGTATCCGCGCTGCGGTCGCCCCGACGCTCCCGAAGCCCTGGACTGCGACCGTCGTTTCGTCGAGCGGCCGGTCGTAGTGTCCACAGGCCTCCCGGGTGACGATCGCGACGCTCCGGCCCGGTGCCTCGGAGCGCCCGTAACTGCCACCGATGGCCGGACGCTTCCCGGTCACGACCCCGGACGTCGTCTCGCCGTTTCGCATGCTGTACGCGTCCATGATCCAGCCCATGACCTGGGAGTCGGTCCCGATATCCGGGGCGGGGATGTCCTTCGTCGGACCGATGAACGAACTGAACTCGTGGGTCAATCGGCGCGTGAGCCGTTCGGTTTCGATCTCGCTCAGCTCCTTCGGGTTCACCCGCACACCGCCTTTCGCGCCGCCGAACGGGAGGTCCATCACCGCACACTTCCATGTCATCAACATCGCCAGCCCGACGCACTCGTCCCGATCGACTTCCGGGCTGTAGCGCAGCCCACCCTTGTAGGGCCCGCGGACGCTGTCGTGCTGTGCCCGATAGCCGGTGAAGACGTCGACGGTCCCGTCGTCCCGCCTGACCGGGATGGTGACCTCCTGTATTTTGCTGGGGTGGTGGAGCTGTTCGATGATGTCCGGATCGACGTCGACGTAGGCAGCGGCCTGCGTGAGCTGTTGTTGTGCCGTTTCACCGATCGAGTGTTCCGCGTCGGGACTCGACGACCCGTTCGAAGATGCGGACGTGTCCTCGCTCATTTGGTGGAACGGCTCTCGGTGACCCTCCCGGAAAGAAGTGTGGCTTGCGACGTCTCCCTCCCCATCGATGACCGTAGTCGTCTTCGCGCGAGAAGCGTGGCCCACACGGGACCCTCCGAGACCGGGTCATCCCCTTCGTTCGAGGTTCGACGTTATTCGCGAGAGCGCGTCGTCGCTCTCGTCGCTGATGGTATCCAATCGGCTGTTCGTCCCCGAAACCGTGGTCGGGTCCTCCAGTAGCTCCAGGTTCGTCCGCGCCGTGAGGACCGACGACCGAAGGGCCGAACGGGCGAGCAACGCCCCGGTTCCGGTATCGGCGAGGGTGTTCGGGTTGCCCCTCGCCGTCGCCGCCGTCGCGTGTTCGAGGACGTCGAGACAGCACTCGGCGACCGCGACGGGGACGTCGACGGCGTGGCGTACCCGCTCCTGAACCGACTCGGCACGACCGCCGTCGTCCGACGACTTGAAAGCCGACTGTAGCTCCTCGACCGCGACCACGTCCTCATCGGCGAGCTCCAGCAGCCGGGTTCGATGTCCTTCGAGCGCGTCGCGACGGGCCCCGAACTCAGTGTGGACATCGGCGTGGTCCTCCTTCCCGAGGGTGTGGATGCAGGCCATCTCACAGAGCGCGGTGCCGAACGCACCACCGACGGCCGCGACCGCACCGCCGCTCGGCGTTACGGCGGGTGCCGCGACGCTCGCGAGGAACTCGTCGAGGGTCTGGTTTGCGACGGTCATCGCTGTTCTCCTGGTGGGACCATCGGCACGGTCAAGAGCGTACTGGCACCGGTCGTGTGGTGGGGGTTCGATACCGAGCCGTGTTTCGCGGGTCGTATTGAGCGACGCTCACCGGATATCCGAACGTCACCCTCTTCGACGCGTAGATAGGGCATCGCTCATCGGACAAAACCTTCATATGCAAGCGTCCTGACGAACGGTTGTGTCGACGATAGCGGAGTTCAGCATCCCGGTGACGGAGTTCGCGCTCCACGACACGCTCGAACGCCGTCCGGACATGGTGTTCGAGGTCGACCGCGTGGTGGCCCACGAGACCAGCCGGGTGGTGCCGTTCGTGCGGGCGACGTACGGGGAGTTCGATGGGTTGACCGGGATACTCGAGGACGACGCGAGCGTCGCGGAGGTCGAACTCCTCGCCGACGTCGAGGGCGAGCGGTTCTACCGGATGGTGTGGACCGAGCGGGCCCAGATCATCGGCTACATGGTCGCCGAACTGGGGGCGACCGTCCAGGAGGCCACCGCGAGCGACGGCGAGTGGCACCTCCGCGTGTTCTTCCCCGAACGGGACGGGCTGTCGGCGACCAACGAGTACGCCCGCGAAAGCGGATGCAGCCTGGACGTGACCCGTATCTACGGGGTCGACGAACTCGAAGAGGCCCGACACAACCTCTCCGAGGGCCAGTACGAAGCCCTCACCGCGGGCGTCGAACGGGGCTATTACGACATCCCACGTGAGATAAACGCCCAGGAGCTCGCCGACGAACTCGACATCTCCCACCAGGCCCTCTCCGAGCGGTTCCGACGGGCGACCAAGAACCTCGTCACGGACACGCTCCTCGTTGACCAGAGCGACGAAGACGAGCGGAACTGAGATTGTGGGGCAGGGAACGGGACCGCGTCTCGGCGAAAAGCCCGTCGGGAGTCGTTCCGGGGCCGCGAGCCGCCCCAAGCGATGTGGCGACGGACCTCGCCGTACGCACCTCCGGTTCGGCAGGTATATAAACGAATCCGCGGGGGTAGTGTTATGAAGTCGAGAGGTGTGGTCTGGCTCGTCGCTCTCGCGATCACCGTCTTCATGATCGGTGGAAGCATCGCTGGATTCCCCTTCGTCGACGACTCGGAGGTGTCCCCCAACCAGTCGTCCGAGACGCTCGTCGTCACGGACTTCACTCCCAGCGAAGTGCACTGTGGCCCCGGCGTCCAGCCCGGGATACGAATGCTGCGGATGAACGCGCCAACGCAGCATCGTTCGAACTACACCATCGCGGGAGCGCTCCCGGTCCGCGGCCGGAGCGCGGCACTCGACCAGCCGCGGGTGACGAACGGGCCAACGCAGTTCCTCATCAACGTTACGAGCCCACAGGCTGCGGACAACCCCCAGAATACGAGCTGTGCCGCGTTCTATCGCCTGGAGTTCACCGTCCCCTATGCGGGAACCGACCCGCATTCGGTGATACTGCTCCACAACGGCCGGTTCGTCCAGCAATCGTACACCTCGCAGTTCGAGAACGGAACGTCCGTCAGCGGGGAGCTCACGTAAACGAAGGCGACGCCGACGACCCCACGCGAGGGACGGGCTTCGACAAGTAGCGACCCGTCGAAGATCGATGAGGTCGGTGGCCGCGGCACGGTTCGAGAACCCTCGGTTCTCGATGCTACCGAACTCCGACCCCGGCTCGCCGTTGCGGGAGCCCACCGCCTGCTCGTGCCACCGGCCGACGCTATGGGTGGCAGGTGAAAGCTCAGGTGTTTACCCACCGAGGGAACTGGACACCAACGGGGAAGCTCGGAGGGCTCTTCCCCATTGCCATTCATACGTCGGGGAAATCCACGCGCTCGTCACCGGATTGTACGTCGCTGGAGAGCCATCTGAGGGCAACCGTTCCGTCGTGATCGGACTCGCCTTCGGTAGCAGACCACCGAACACGGGTGTTGGGTGTTCGGGGTCGGCGGACGGCGTGCGAGGCGGGTCATGGGCTTCGCTTTTCCCCGGTGAGTACCGGCGATCTACCGGAACGTCCGACAGCACTATACTGGTTCGTGTGGTCATCTCCGCGTGGAATACACGACACTCGGCTCCACGGGGATGGAGGTCTCGAAGATCTGCCTCGGTTGTATGAGCTTCGGGAGCGGCCACGACTGGATGCTCGACGAGGACGAGGGGCGCGAACTCGTCGAACGCGCCATCGACCACGGTATCAACTTCTTCGATACGGCGAACACCTACTCCGCGGGCGAGAGCGAGGCGATCCTGGGGAACGTGCTCTCGGAGTACGACCGCGACCGGCAGGTCGTCGCCACCAAGGTCCGCTTCAGCGGGGCGACCGACCACCGAAACGCCGTCGGGCTCTCCCGAAAGACCATCGAGCAGGAGTTGGAACACTCCCTTGATCGGCTCGGGATGGACACGGTCGACCTCTACCAGATCCATCGGTGGGACTACTCGACGCCGATCGAGACCACGCTTCACGCCCTCGACGACGCGGTCCACCGTGGTGACGTCCGCCACATCGGCGCGTCCTCGATGTGGGCCCACCAGTTCGAACACGCTCTGGACGTCGCGGACGACCACGGTCTCGCCCGGTTCGAGACGATGCAGGACCTCTATCACCTGGCCTATCGCGAGGAGGAACGCGAGATGCTCCCGGTCTGTCGGCGCGAGAACGTCGGGGTCATGCCGTGGAGCCCGCTCGGTGCGGGCTATCTCACACGCCCGCACGCGGAGTTCGCGACGACCACCCGGAGCGAACACGAACTCGACGAAGGGGTGCCGTACCACGAGGGGCCGGGGAGCGAGGCGATCAACGACCGCGTGCAGGAGTTGGCCGACGAGTACGACGCGACGATGGCACAGATCGCCCTCGCCTGGCAGTTCCAGAACGAGAACGTCGATGCGCCGATCGTCGGCACGTCGAGCATCGAACACCTCGACGCCGCGGTGGCCGCCCTCGACATCGACCTCTCGGATTCGGACGTCGAGTATCTCGAAGCACCGTACCATCCGGTGGCGATCTACGGGCACGACTGAGTCGACCTCGGAGCCGATTTCGCCTCTCACTCCGTACCCCGGCCTCGACGAGCGAGTGTTCGGCTCGAGAGACGAGAGCGAAAGGCTATCGCCGTCCAGCCCGACGGCTCTTCCATGGTCGAGACGGCAGGGACCACCTCCGGACGGCGTATTCTCGGTGCCATCGCGGCTCTGACCGTTCTCGTCGTCGCTGGGGTCGGCTACTACCTCGGTCGGTTGGACCCGGCGAGCACGGCGACGTTCTTGGGGGTCACCTTCCCGCAAACGCCGTACAGCATGGCCGGGTTCGGTGTTGCCTTCGCGGTGTGCAGCTTCCTCGTTCTGTACGCCTGCATCACCGTGCTCTCCTCAGCGGACACGGAGAGCGACGCCTGAAGCCACTATCGGTCGTGCGAACCGCTATCCGGTCCCTTATTTCCCTTTGTGCCCGTGTTCTGGTACGATGACGAGTATCAACGAGACCATCGTCTCGGAGGCCCAAGACCGCAACCAGAACCTGCTCGCCGAGGAGTTCCTCAAGCTGATCGAGGTCTATCACCCGCACGAGGAGCCGGGTGTGAGCCGGGAGACGGTCACAGCGTACTCGGAGGCGCTCACCGACGGTGTGGACGGGAGCTTCGACCGTGGGACGTTCGACGAAACGGTGAACGCACGGCTCATCGACGCCGATACGTGGGTCGATGCCGACAGCTTCTACGCCTTGGGGACGGACCGAGTAAGCATCTACCCCGGCTCCTGGCACGACGCGCTCGGTCGGTCGACGGACGTCCGCGAGTACGTCCGATATCTCCGCGACGAGGCGGACGACTTCGAGGCCTTCGGCTCCCAGGGAACCGGGGCGGGGATACCCGAAAGCGACCTCATCGACATCGTCGCCGTCGTCGGTCGGACCGACTCCGACGCGGTCAAAGCACGTATCGAGGACCTCAGAAACGACGGTGAGATCGTCGAAGGCCCCGACCAGCACCCGGCCGCGCGCGTTCGGCTCGCCGAGGACGCCGACGAGGTCCAGGACCCGACGCTCGACAAGTGAGCGGGCGGCGCTCTCGAAGCGGCATCCCCTCGTCCTCGCTGCCGGTACGGCGGAGTTGATGGTTCCGGATCGCCTCCTGCAGCTCGATGAGTGATGCTGCTATCGTCTGGTTTCGGACCGACCTCCGTCTTCACGACAACGAGGCACTTGCGCGGGCCGTCGACACCCACGACGAGGTGCTCCCGGTCTACTGCTTCGACCCGCGCGAGTTCGACACCACGATGTTCGAACTCCGGAAGACCGGCCCCTATCGAACGCGATTCCTCGTCGAGAGCGTTCGGGACCTCAAGCGCTCGTTCCGGGAGCACGGCGGTGACCTCCTCGTTCGGCGTGGCCTCCCCGAAGAACTCCTCCCAGGTCTCGCCAACGAGTACGGGGCCGAGACGGTCTACTATCAGACGACGCCCTCGACCGAGGAGCGCGCCGTCGAGAGCGCAGTGATCGACGGGCTCGACCAACGGGGCGTCGACCACCACCGGGTCTGGGGAAAGACGCTCTATCACATCGACGACCTCCCGGTGGAGATCGATCGTATCGACGACACGTTCACACCGTGGCGAAAGACCGTCGAGAACGAGGCGACGGTACGCGAGACGTTCGAGAAGCCGGCACCGAACGATCTCGCGGTGACGCTCTTCGAGGGCGACTCCGAACCCGACCCGACGGCTATCCCGACGCCACTGGAGTCGGACGACACGGAACGAGCGCCCGACGACCGAGCGGTACTCGACTTCGAGGGTGGCGAGACCGCCGGCCTCCAGCGATTGGACGAGTACGTCTGGGAGGGCGACCACCTGCGCGAGTACAAGGCGACCCGTAACGGACTGCTCGGACCGGACTACTCCTCGAAGTTCTCGCCGTGGCTCGCGCTCGGTTGTCTTTCACCTCGCCGTGTCCACGAGACGGTCGAGCGATACGAGCACGAACGCGTCGCCAACGAGTCGACCTACTGGCTGGTGTTCGAACTGCTCTGGCGCGATTACATGACCTTCCAGTTCGAAAAGCACGGTGCGGCGTTCTTCACGCCGACGGGGATCCGAGGTGTCGAGAAGAACTGGCGGAGGGACGAGACGGCCTTCGAACGGTGGGCCGCCGGCGAGACCGGTATCCCGTTCGTCGACGCCAACATGCGCGAGCTGAATCGGACGGGATACATGTCGAACCGTGGCCGGCAGAACGTGGCGAGTTTCCTCGCGGACGTCCTCGAACTCGACTGGCGGCTGGGGGCGGCGTACTTCGAGTCGCGACTCGTCGACTACGACGTCTGCTCGAACTGGGGGAACTGGGCCTACCAGGCCGGCGTCGGTAACGACTCGCGGGACGGCTACTTCCACGTTCTCGGTCAGGGCAAGCGCTACGACTCGGATGCCGAGTACATCCGCCGCTGGCTCCCGGCGCTCGGGGGGTTGCCCGCCGACGCCTGCCACGAACCGTGGCAGCTCTCGGATGGGCAACAGGAGATGTACGGCGTCGAACTCGGCGAGGAGTACCCGGAGCCGATGGTCGACGTCGAGGCCGTCTACGAACGACTGGCGAAGTAGTCCGCCGTTCGATAGCGCCACTGGATCGTCCTCGCACCTGGTACCGTCCGGAGCGAGGGGGCCCAATCCGACGGTGGTGTTCACGTGGTTCGAACCCGTATCGAGGTCATGGACGAGCGAATCCCCGTGACGGTCGTCACCGACGACGACGAGACGACCATCGAGGTCGGACGTGGCGAGAATCTCCGGGATACGCTGTTGGCGCACGGGTTCCCCGTCTACGGGGCGGTATCGAAACACGCCAACTGTGGTGGGCGGGGCCTGTGTGCGACCTGTACCGTCGAGGTCGATCCGGCTCCGGAGCCGACTCACTGGCACGATGCTGCGGCTGCTCGGTTCGGTTATCCCCGCCTCTCGTGCTGTATCGAGGTCGAGGACCCGCTCAGGGTTCGACTCCTCGATAAGTACGTCTGGGGCCAGATATTCCCTCGTCGGCCGGATGCCCCGTAGGTACCGCGACCGCTCGCCGGGTCCCGACGAGCAGCTGGGTGACTCACTCCAGGACGAGCACTTCCCCGCAGTTCGCACACGGGATGGCGTTCTGGTCCGACCGCGGGCGCTCCGGCTTCCCGTAATCCGTTTCGGCACCGCACTCCGGACAGACGACGATCTCCATACCGATCGACCATGCTATACGTAACCAAACACGTCCTGCTTGCCCACGCAAGGGACGTCTGACGGGGTGGAGCGCGGATGCGGGTTCGAGCGAAGGGACGGCTCCTCGAAGGGCCGCAAACGGCATGACCCTCCGGAACGTACGCCATGCCCCATGAGCACGGAGAAACTCACGGAGGACGACATCGGAAAGGAGGTCGTGAACGCGAACGGCGCGACGGTCGGTGTCGTCGTGAGCGTCGAGGACGGGGTCGCTCACGTCGACGTCGACCCGGACATCACCGATGCGGTGAAAGCCAAAATCGGGTTGAACGACGTCTCCGAGGAGACGTTCCCGCTCCACCCGGGCGACGTGAGTGCGAGTACCGACGACGAACTCCGGGTGACGGACGTCGCCGGTGTGGACGAGCGGTGAATCCACCTCCGCGTGAACGGGCGGACGTCGTCGGTTTCACTTTCGAGCTCACCGGGAGCTTTACCACCGGTCTCGTTACCGACTGGGGACGGTCGAAAAGCGTGTCGCGCCACCGATATCCGGTCTGCTCGAAGGGACCGTCGAGTGCGTCGT
Organism: Halococcus salsus; assembly: GCF_009900715.1. NCBI lineage: Archaea > Methanobacteriati > Methanobacteriota > Halobacteria > Halobacteriales > Halococcaceae > Halococcus > Halococcus salsus. The sequence continues at coordinate 64,178 of NZ_JAAAJC010000006.1, read as the reverse complement.
CGAGCTACTCGGCGAACCTCCTTCGCTGCCGCCGACCTTCTCGTCGAGCGCGCTGCTCTTCTCGTGAGCCGTTTCGTACGCCGCTTGGAGGCCGTCCCGAGGGGAGAGGTCGGTACTACTCTCTTGTTCCTCCGTTTCCGAATCGCTCTCGTCCGTGATGAGACCGTTCAGGAGTGCGTCGTCGAGATCCGATTTCTCCTTCATCAACGCCCGAAGGTCCACCACCTGAAGCAGCTTCCCGTAGTCGACGAGTTCGGTGAGTCGCCCGAAGTCGACGGAGTCCGTCGGCTTCCCAGCGACGACTGCCCCGGGAACCTCCTTGCCTTCTATCGCCGACGGCAGCCCGCTCAGTTCGACGGCCTCCGGCAGCGCGGCGACGTCGACCGTTTCGAGGAGGTCGGTCGCCGCCTCGATCACCGCTCGGAGGTCGTCGATCTCCTCTTGGGAGTCCTGGAGCGAACCGTTCCCTCGAAGCCACTCTCGCAGCGCAGTGATGCCGGGGTCCGCCCGTTCCAGTAGCTCTCCCGCTTCGAACGCGACATCGGCGATAACCGTCCTGCTGGTCCCGTCGTTCGAGATCGGTCCTTCCCTCGAATGCTGGAGCGCGCCTTCGAGCCGTTGGCGGGTGTCGCCAAGGCTCGGCTCTTGGCCCTTCTCCGCCGTGGAGCGGTCGACACGGACGCTCATACCGCGAACCTCGGCGCTGTGGGATGGGTTGTACTCATACGAATGCCTCTCACTCGTTCGAGGGTCTGGTTCTGGATAGCCTTCGTGCCAGCGGTGGCAAGTTTCGACGAGTGTTGAAGAGGGTGTCAAACGCCCCAGAGCATAGCGATTCCGAGGACCGTCACAACCGAGAGCACTATCTGTAGCGGTGCGCCGACACGGGTGTAGTCGGTGAACCGGTAACCACCGGGTCCGTAGACGAGGAGGTTGGTCTGATAGCCGATCGGTGTCATGAAATCGGCGCTCGCCGCGAACGTCACGGCGAGCACGAACGCGAACGGGTTCGCGCCGATCTCGGCGGCGGTCGCCACCCCGACCGGAACGAGGAGGACGACGCTTCCGGCGTTGCTCACTACGGCGGTCGTGAGCGCCGTAATGACGTAGAATACCCAGAGGACACCGAGCGCCGGGAGGTACACGGCGCTCTCGGCGACCAGCCCGCCGATCAGGGCCGCGGCCCCGGTCTCGGTGAATGCGGTCCCCAGCGGGATGAGCCCCGCCAGCAGGAAGATCACGTCCCACTCGACCGCGTCGTAGAGCTCGTCGGGTTTGAGCACGCCACCGAGAACCATCGCGACCACACCCCCGAGCGCGGCGACCAGGATATCGAACACGCCGAGCGCGGCGAGGCCCACCACGCCGAGCACGATCCCGACCGCCAGCGGGAGCTTCGTGCGCCGATATTCCCGGTTGGGGAGTTCGCGTGCGACGATCACGTTCGGGTCGGCCGCCATCCGTTCGAGGGTCGCCGTTGGTGCGTGGACGAGAAGGGTGTCCCCGCGGTCGAGAACGAGGCCCTCGATACGCCGGTGGAGGAGATCGTTCCCACGCCGAACCGAGAGGAGATCGACGTCGTACTCGCGTTCGAGGGGCGTCCCGGCCACCCGCTCACCCACGAACGAGGACCCGGTCGGGACCACGAGTTCGACCAACGTCTGTGGTCTACGGAGCGGATCGGAGCCGTGACCCCCTTCCCCGGAGTCTCCGGCAGTCCCATCCGACGAGTCGTCGAGGGCCGCCTCGGAGACGTCCGTGGGGGTGATGGACAACCCCTGGGTCGAGATCAGGCGTTGGATGCGGTCGGGGCGGGCACGGACGATGAGCGTATCGCCACCCTCGATCGACGTCTCGGCGGTCGAATCGTCGACCTCTCGACCGTCGCGGAGCAGCCGAACCACGGCGACGTCGGCCGGAAACGCCCCGTCGACCGTCTCGACCGGACGTCCGACGAGCGGCGATCCGTCGGTGACGACGACCTCCGTGAGGTACTCGCCCATCTCGTACTCCGCGAGCAGTCCGTCGGTGGCTTCGATCCGTTCGGGGATGAGTCGATGACCGACGAGCAACAGATACCCGGCCCCAGTGAGGAAGACGATGGCTCCCAGCACCGTGAACTCGAACATCGAGAACGGACGGCCGAGCAGCCGTGCGGAGACGTCGCTCGCGACGAGGTTGGTCGACGTCCCGATCAACGTGAGCATCCCGCCGACCATCGACGCGTAGGAGAGCGGTATCAGGAGCTTCGACGGCGAGGTCCCGCCCTCGCGTGCGAGGTTCGAGACGGCCGGGATCAGCATGGCGACGATCGGTGTGTTGTTCAGTACCCCCGACGGAAGGCCCGCGACCGAGATCACCGAGAGGAGCTGTCGTCGTTCGTTGTCGCCGGCGAAGGTCGCCATTCGTGCGCCGAGGCGCTGGACCGCACCCGTACGACTTACGCCCGCACTCAGGATGAACATCGCGAGGACGGTGATCGTGGCGCTGTTCGAAAAGCCCGCGACGCCATCCTCGACGGAGATCCGGGTCCACGGTTCGAGCACCATCAGCGCGACCATGACGATCAGCGCGGTGACGTCGACCGGAACGCGCTCGGTCGCGAACAGCCCGAACGCGAGCAGGGTGATCGCGAAGACGACGACCATTCCGGTCGTGACCGATGGGAGCTGGGCGGGGACCGCGATACCGATCGACATACTAGTCCCGTTCCGCTTCGCACGCAAATAACGAGGACCATGCCGGTCACTGCCCTGTTTGTTCGAATCCGTCGCAGCTGTGGACCACACCGCTTCCGTCTGGGGCAGTGCTAGAAGGTACTGGTCTCGATCCCGTTCTTCTCACACGTCGGAGGCGGGGCTTCGGCCCCGTCTCTCTCGGCAGTCATGGGTCACTGGTTCGACGGCTCCTCGCTCTCTCCCGGTTCGAGGGTCGCCCACAACTCGTCGTTCTGGTAGATCTCCAGCGTCGCCGTGCCGTTGTTCTCGGCGCTGTAGAGCTGGCCGTCCGACGAGTACGTATCGACGCCACCCGCTCCGACGAAGCCGTACGCGCCCCAAGCGCGTCCCGCGTAATCGGAGTTCTCGGCCGTCGTCCCGGGGTTCGCTCGATCCTCGTAGAAGAACCCAGCTGTGCCGGCCTCTCCGGCCAGTAGTGTGTAGTTCGAGGCACCCTCGCCGACCGCCTCGACCCTGATGGTGTTCGCGCCCGTCGGCGGTGCGCCGGGGTCGACGCGCTCGTTCTCGGTTCCCTGGCCCGCCGGCACCGTCTCGTAGAGGTCTCCATCGAGGTAGATCTCGAGCGCGACGTCGCCATCGTTGACGAAGTCGAGGGAGGGATTGTCCGGGGAAGTCGGTCTGTACTGGTAGCTATCGACCCCGTTGTCCCCGACGAACCCTTCGGCGTAGTAGGGGTCGTCGAGGACCACTCGGTCCTCGTAACTGGCCGAGTCGTCGGTATCGGCTTCCGACCCCAGCTCGATGTCCGGCCCGCTCTCCCCATACATTCGATAGTACGAGCCACCCGACCCGTCCGCGACGATGGTCACGTTGTACCAGCCTTCGCGGGACGAGTCCGTGTCCGTTGGTGTCTCCGTCCGTGTCGGTGTTGCCGTGGCGGTCGGTGTCTCCGTCGGTGTCGGTGTCTCCGTTGCAGTCGCAGTCGCCGTCTCCGTGGTGGTCGGTGTTGGCGTCTCTGTTGCCGTGGACGTCGGCGTCTCGGTGGGTGTCGGTGTCGGCGTTGACGTAGCGGTCGGTGTCGATGTGGACGTGTGTGTCGGGGTGTCGACCGGTGTTCCAGTCGCCGTTCCGGTCGATGGTGCTGTTGATGTGGACGTTCCCGTCCCCGTCGTGGTCCCCGCTGTTTGCGTCCCCGTCGCCGTTGCGGCGGCCGCGGTAGAGGTGTTCGCCGGTCCACCCGCGTCGTTCGCCGTCGGAGCCGCCGTCGAGGTGTCCCCGGGTGCCTGGGAGAGGAAACTACAGCCGGCGAGCGGTATCGACAGGATTACTAGAACGACGAGTAGGGAGCGGCGGTTCACCGCCGGCTCCCTCCCCGCCGAACGGCCCGCCGATTTGTCGGCAGCTCACGAGCCGTTCGCGTCTCGACACGAGGTGGGCTCCGAACCATTTCGTTGGTCATCAAACCCGCTCCACATCAGTATTCGGATCCGGCCTCCCAGCCGCTCTCCAACCGAGTGTCCGGAGCCTGAAGACGACGGCGAAGCGGGTGGAACGCTCCCATCCGAGTTCGAGAACGCTCGGTGGCCCGCGGATACGATACGTTATGTCCCTGGAGGGGCCCAAGCGGATATGACCTGGCGCATCGTCGGCGCGAATTTCGACCAGATGCACATGAACACCAATCTCGGGTGGGCAGCGGACCACCCCGGGGCCGAGGTGGTCGGGCTCTGCGACGAGACCCCGGAGACCTCCACCGGGTCGCTCGAAGCGGCCGCTGCGGACTGTGACGTGTCTTCCGACCGGTGCTACGACGACCTCGAAGACTGTCTGCGCGCCCTCGAACCCGATATCGTGCTCGGCGGGCCGATGAACTCGGCGCACCCCCGGTTCGTCGAACGGGTCCTCGCTCACGATATCCACGTCGCCATCGAGAAACCGTTCGCCCGCTCGTTGGCCGACGCCGACCGGATGCTGGACGCGGCGGCGAACTCGGACGGACGGCTCGCGGTCAACTGGCCGGTGACCTGGTCCCCCGTCCATCAAACGCTCCGGGAACTCCTCACGACCGACACGATCGGGGAGATCGTCGAGATCCAGTACTACGGGGGGAACGCGGGCGCGCCGCCGGACGACAGCTGGTTCTACGAGACGGAATCCGGCGGTGGCTCCCTGCTGGACTACCTCGGCTACGGCGCGACGTTCGCGACGTGGTTTCGAGACGGCGAGCTCCCGAAAGCCGTCTCGGCACACACCCACCCCACAGGCGACACCGACGTCGACCGCCAGAGCGTGACCGTCTGTCGATACGAGACCGGTCTCTCGACCTTTCAGACCTCGCTTCGAATGCCAACGCACCCCTGGGAGCACGATTCGACACCGGCGAAGGGCTACGAGGTCGTCGGGACCGAAGGGGCGATCACGACCCGTCAGCACGGGAGCCCGATCCGGGTACAGACGTCCGAGTCGCCGGACGGCTACGTTGTCGAGCCGGAGCCGCTCGAAGCGCCTCACGCGAACCTCGTGCAGTATCTCGTTCACTGTCTCGAAGACGAGATATCGTTCACCGGACCGACGGCTCCGGGGTTCTGCCGGTCCGCCCAGCGGATCATCGAGACGGCCCAACGAAGCGCCGCCACGAACGGGGAGGCACTGCCCCTCCGTGGCGACCCGCGATAACCCACATCTCAACAGCGCAGGCCGTCGACGACGGGGTGGCTTCGAGCCGGACGGATACCGGACGAGCTACGAACCTCTTCGCGGGACAACACATTAGTTCGCTACGAACGAAGAACACCGTCTATGGACCTCAGCCACTACTTCTCGACGTTCGAACGGCGGGACTGGCAACGCATCGAGGAGGGACGCGTTCGGCTGGCGCTCGTCGGTCTCGGTGGGTTTGCTCGCGAACGTGCCCTCCCGGCGATCCGCAGGAGTACGTTCTGTGAGGCTACCGTTCTCGTCAGCGGGTCGCCCGAGACGGCCGACGACCTCGCCCGTGAGTTCGACGTCGAGCACGTACTCGGCTACGACGAGTTCGAGGACGGTACGGCGAGCGACGCCTATGACGGGGTCTACGTCGCCACTCCACCGAACCATCACGAGGCGTACGCGTGCGCCGCTGCCGACCTGGGAAAACACGTCCTCTGTGAGAAACCCCTCGCCGCGGAGCCGTCGGCGGCGGAGCGGATGGTCGAACACTGCGCGAACGCGGGCGTGGTGCTCATGACCGCCTATCGGCTGCGGACCGAGCCCGCGATCCGTCGAACGCGTGAACTGATCGCCGACGGTGTCATCGGCAAGCCGCTCCAGATCCACGGCGGCTTCTCGGTCACGTTGCTCGAAGACGTCGGTCCGGATACGTGGCGACTCGACCCCGAGGTCGCGGGTGGCGGCGCGCTGATCGACCTCGGGATATACCCGCTCAACACCGTTCGTTTCCTGCTCGATGCCGACCCGATCACGGTGATGGCCGAGACGCACACGGAGGGACCGCCGTTCGACCGAGTGGACGAGCACGTCGCCGTGCAACTGACCTTCCCGAACGGCGTGACTGCCTCCTGTACGGCGAGCTTCGATGCCCACCCGGACAGTCGACTCCGGATCCTCGGATCGGACGGCCAAGTACTCCTCACCGAACCCTTCGGAGGCGACGTTTCCCAACGGATACTCGTCGAACACGGCAACACACAGACCCGGTATACGGGCTCGCCGGTGGACGAGGTTCGCGAGGAGTTCGATTACTTCGCCCACACCGTCCTGGCAGCTGTCGAGGACGGGCCCGATGGAAGCGACGGACTGACCGACATGCGGACTATTGCGGCGGCCTACGAATCAGCCGAGACCGGTAACCGAATCGAGTTGTGAATCCCCCACGAGACGGCCAATCGAAGAGTATCACGGCAGGGAACGAGGGTCGTCCCTTCTCACCTTCTCACAGGTAGCCCAAGTTGGAGAGCTGGTTCTCCACGTCTTCGGCCGTCCGAGCGTGGACACCTGCTTCCCCCGAGTAGGCGGACCTGACCGGCGGTTCGGCGATGATACGGTTCGACTCCGTCGCGTTCTCGAGCACGCTCCGAACGTCAAGCACCGACTCGGCACCGTCGAGAAGGTCGTCGCTGGGGGCACCGAGGAAGGCGTTGTGTGTATGGTCGCCGTTCTGGAGCCCGTGGTCGGAGACGCAGAACACTCGGTCTTCGGGCTGGAGCATCCGTTTGACCTCCTCGGTCCAGCGGGCGGCCATCCGATAGGCCCGCTCCTGCCAGCCCGGGTCCGTCTCGGCCGCGACGGGCGCTACATGGCCGACCGTATCGAGGAAGCCCAACCAGACGAACACGAGGTCGTACTCGCGTTGGACCGCGGAACGAACCACGCCCAACTTCCCCGCGGCTTCGGCGGCGAGTCGCTCTTCGAGTCGTGAGAGGGACGCGGTCGGGGTGGACCGTTTGCTCCCGTCACTCGTTTTCTCGGACCGAAGGAACGCCTTGAGCTGTGCTCCTCGGTCGAAGAGGATGTCGAGCTCGTCGTCGGCGGGGACCCGATAGTTCGGGACCGCGATGGGGCGCGCCGTTCGACCGTCGAACACCGTTTCAATCCCCCGGTCGTGGAAGTACCCTGCGGACTTGAAATCGAGTTCGACGCCGCGATTCTGGAGTCGGAGGCCGAAGCCGGTCCGGACATCGCGCGGCACCCATCTCGAAGCGTACTGGCTGATCGTAGAGAGCACCGGATTCCGCCAGTCGACACCCGCCTCGGACTCCACTCGAATGCCGTGTTCTTCCGGTGACCGGCCGGTGATCATCGACGGCCAGACTTCGTAGGTGTGGGGCTCACCCAGATACGGATTGTCGAAGGTCTCTAGATCGGTGTGAGCAGGTCCGAACGAATCCTCCAGGTGATACTCGCCGACCAACTCGTGATCGAGCGCATCCCACCCCAGCACAACTGTCATTCCGTTCATGAGATGGATAGTGTCGTATATCGTATGAGTAAGGGGCTTGCAGACGCCGTCCCTACTCTCCGTCTCTCCCTACACCGCCGCCGTCGAAATTTACAAATTTCACACTTGTAACTCTGCCAATGGTCCTGAGGAGTGCGCTACGACGGAAAATATCCCGCTGTGCCAGGCGATCCACAGGTCTCGAACAGAAATCTCTATGATGTTATGAGAAAAACCAATTCAGTCCATGTCATATCTATTCGAAAATATTCATGTTGCGGGCGCGTCTCCGGTAAAACGCAATGTCCGATACCAACGAACTCCGGACGTACCTACAGAACCACCCGAAAACCCTCGCCGCGCTGTTCGGCCTGATGACCCTCCTGTCACAGGTGGGCAGTGCAGCAGCGGCTAATAGTGGTGCTATCGCCGGCCCATAATTCTATAGATCGTCAGCGTCGATCTGAGAAGTCCACCGTAATTTCCCGTCGATCTTAACGGGATCGTTCGATAGTGAAAGAAAGTCCATGAGTTCCTCCTTCGTGAGATCGTTCTCTCGAATTTCCCCGGTAGAGATGTGATACTCACTATCGTCGATATAGGGTACCACTAACGCTCCTATTCCGGTTCTCGATGTATGATGTGCACTGAACGTCAAATCGAATAGCCCATTGTCGCGTTCGATATGCAGTAGATTCGCGGTCAAACTTTCGGCCTGTGCGATCGAGAGAGTTCCGTCGCCCACGACGAGGTACTCCTCGCCCATGATGCTCTCCTCACGCGCGATGTCGAGCGCTGGCCGGAGCGGAAACCCGCAGTTGAGCAGGCGTGCGAGCGTCCGTCCGATCCTGACTGCTTCACAGTTCAGGACGTCGCTGAGTGTAACGATGCCACCGATAGCCCCGTGTTCGATGAGGGCCATGCCCTGACGGTAGGATTGACACGCGTTGAGCAAGAACGCGTCCACACCCACGGACTCCAACATCGTCGCGTCGAGCTTGCCGTCCGCGCACTCGAATCCCTCCGGGTCGACGTGTCCGATGTAGTGGAGGAAATCGGTCCGGGACGAGAGCACCTCCGTCAGCTCCGTGGTCGTGAGTTCGCGCTCGACGGAGATTTCGAAGGGCAACTCGTCGCGCTCGCCATAGACCTCGTTGATGAAGTCACGCTCCTCGTCCATCGTCGCGTCGTTACAGACGACCGTGATCCCGATATCACCGGCCGTCGGTGTCCGATCGAGCCGATGCCGGTAGGCTTCGATGGACGCCTTGCTCGCGTTTACGGGGATCCCCTCGCCCACCCACATCTGCTCCAGCGAATCATCCAGCTTTGGCTCCACGAACGTGTCCTCGGGCTGGGCGACGGTTTCCGAACTCGCGCTCCGCGTGAAACTATCGCGTCGAGCCGATTCAGCCACGGGCGCTCCATTACCCTCCATGACCCCTGCCGTGGCGGGATTCGGTGCGCTCGTCGTCTCGCCACACCGAACGATGGCGAGGTCGTTGACCGCGAAGGGGAGCATCTCGACGCTGGACGCCGTTGGCTCGACGTGTGTGGTGAGCTTCCACTTTGGGAGATGAGCTTCAAGTGTCTCGAATGGAACGGCGAGATAGGCCTCGAGTTGGTCGACCAAGGAACCCTCATAGAGGGCGGCGAAGTCGAGTTCGAGGTCGCCTTCGAGCGCTCTTCGCTCGTGAACCTCTACAGGATAGAGCCCTTCGGTACGCGTGAGACAGTCGAAGAAGAACACCTGTTTCAGGGTGCGCTCGACGGTCCGTTCGAATCCCAGGGGTCCATCCAGGTCGTACTGGAATCCAGAGTCGGCTCGCAGGAGCGGTTCGTCGCCGGGGACCAGACGGGCACCGAGGTAGTACGCCAGCGGCGCGGCGATGAGTATCATCCGGCGGTCGGCTGGAAGTTCGATGACGACACCCGAATCGGGTGGTTCGAGCCCCGCGAGGTCGAGTTCGTCCCCGAGCTCGACCAGCGGGGGGTGGCCCCGCAGCGTCGGGAACGACCGCTCCGGACTCATCGTCTTGAGGGCCGAACCGAACGTCGAGACCGCCCGCATCAGGTCCTCGGGATCCGACGTCGTCGTCACCGTCGCCGCCGGTTGGTCGTGGTGTGATCGCGCTCCCACCACGACCTCCGTCTCCTCGCCGAACTCGATGCGCATGGTCTCGGCGGTGGCATGCAGCGTGATCGGACTCTCGACCAGGAGATAGAGCTTGATCGGCGCACTCAGATCGACCGTGTACCGCCCGGCAGGCAACTCCTCGAAGGCGAAGTGCTCCGCTTCACACAGCGGCGCTCCCTCCTCGTCGCGGACGTGCACGGAGACGACGCTCGGGAGCGAGATGGCTTCGGTACGGACCGAGACGGCGGTATCGACCGGAAACCGGAAGTCGTCCGTCGTAGCTGGCTCCGGTCGCACCCTCTCCCGTGTCGACAGCATGTAGCGATGCCGTTCGATCGGATCGACTGCCACCAGTCCACCGCTCTGTGGAGCCTCGAAGAACGGCTCCTTCCCAGCCCCCTTGGATCGTCCATCCAACTCGCTCATCCTCTATTCTTTAGGTACGCTCGCCGAAGTAAAAGCGTAGCGGTGGTCAGACCGACACTCGGCTCTCGGAGTCTCCCTTTCGTTCCGTTTTCTCACACACGAGATATTTGTAAGCATACGCGCAAGTACCGCTATCGGCAACCACGAGAACCCATCAGTCGGTTTCTCAGCAGAGACGGACAAACAGCTCTAATACCCGGTTACAGGCGAAAGAAGCGTACTCCCTAACTTATTGGTCCGTGTTCAAGGCGACCGTACCTCTCACCTTGCGTTCACGTCAGACGGTCGATCTTGTCCGTCTGGAGCTGAGCGATCCTGGTTACCGTCTCGGTTCGCTCGTCTTGGGACGGTATCTCCGGGTTAGCACCCGAATCCGTCCCACTGAGCGGCGTATGCGTGAGGCGGAAGACGTGGTTCGCGGTGACCACCTCGATATCGGTAACGGTGTCGGTCCACCAGAGGAAGGCGGTCTCGCCGATCGAGCCATCCGCCGTTGTGACGCTCTCGTTCGCTCGCATCTGGTCCGGAAGGTTGCCCAGCGAACACGTCCCACCGAGTGCGTCGAGCGTCTCGCCCTCACAGGGCCATAAGCGGAGCCTGACGGTCTGCGGGTACGGTTCGTCGGCGTGATAGCTCGCGGTTATCGTCCCGCTCTCGGTGACTACCGGGGAGCCCCCGTCCGAATACGTCCAGGCGTCACCGATCGCGTCGGCCGTGAGCGCTCGTTCCGCCGGTCCGCTCATGCGCCCGGAGAGACAACCCGAGACGCCAGCAGCGACGAACGGGAGGCTCCCGAGCACTCGAAGATAGTTTCGTCTCCGCATCAGTTCTCAGACTCCCCACAACCCACGAGGGCCACGTGTACTACCACTTTCGGCACATATAGTATCCGTAGCGATATGAGCATGTTGGCGTTCGCACAACACCGGCTCGGGATTAGATAATTCCCTTCGGAACCCCCACGCGCCAACAGTCGGCTCTCACTGCTTGCAGTGCCCGCCACCAACCGGCATGAAATGCCGTGATTGGATGCTCAAGAGGGGTTTGAGCACTCAGTTCCGTCGATTTCGGCATTCAACATCTCTTCACCTATCCGATGCTCCGCATGCGGAGTGAAGAACAGAAGACGGAGGTCGGCAGTGGAGGCGACCGGCTCCCAGTCGTGGCAAAAAACGTCGAAACGAACGAATCGGGTTATCGGCGACAATATTTATCATCGTTCGTGTCAATAGCCACCACGGCAAAAACTCACGAACAACCGGCCCCGGTGGGGTGAGGCGGACGAAATCGCTCCGGTGGGACGCCGAAGCGCCCGAAATCGGCGCGGTTTCGATGGTGCCGACCATCACGAAGGCGAGAATCACATGACCAACCGACCCCCAATTGACGCGGCGACACAGCAACGCGAACCCTACCGAATCGACCACGGATCCGAAGCGGGGGGGCAGCATGGCTGACGCCGAGGGCGACACCACGGCGGGCGAGATGTCGGACGGGCTCCAAGTAGAGCTGTTCCACCCCGACTCCGATCGGGAACCGGGGGATACGAACTACCAGGGATACGGCTTTGACGTCCACCCAGTCGTCTTTCCCGTCGCGCTAGTCGTCATCGCGGCGTTCGTGGCGGCGACCCTCCTGCTCGGCAACGAAGCGTCGTCGATCTACACCGCCATTTTCAACGGTATCAACGACTACTTCGGCTGGTTTTACATTCTCGTGGTGAACGTCTTCATCGTCACCGTCGTCTACTTCGCGGTGGGCAAGTACGGCAAGATACGAATCGGCGGTGTCGGGGCCGAAAGGGAGTTCAGCACCTTCTCCTGGATGGCGATGTTGTTCAGCGCCGGCATGGGGATCGGGTTGATGTTCTTCAGCGTGGCCGAACCGGTCACCTACTTCGGGAGCGTGCCGCCCTTTTTCGCCGGCAACGGTATCGAAGCGGGCTCGGCCGCCGCGGCGGGCCCCGCCCTCGCACAGGCGTTCTTCCACTGGGGGCTCCACCCGTGGGCGATCTACGCGCTCGTGGGGCTCGGGCTGGCCTTCTTCTCGTTCAATCGGGGACTCCCGCTCACGTTCCGGTCGATCTTCTGGCCACTGCTCGGCGAACGGATCTACGGCTGGCCGGGCCACATCATCGACCTCGTGTCGGTGTTCGCGACCCTCTTCGGGCTCTCGACCTCGCTCGGCCTCGGGGTCACGCAGGTGAGCAGGGGCTTCAACGTCATCGCGGGTGACCTGTTCGGCGCGAGCTTCCCGACCGGGACGTTCGGCCAGGTGGCCCTCATCATCGGTATCACGCTTATCGCGACCGCGTCGGTTGCGGCGGGGCTTGAGGGAGGCGTCAAGCGCCTGAGCAACATCAACCTCTATCTCATGCTGGCGTTTCTCTCGTTCGTGATCGTCGTCGGCCCCACGCTCTACATCTTCAACGGGTTCACCAACGCGTTCGGTACGTACCTCGTGAGTCTCCCCGGTCTCAGTTTCTTCACGGGCGCGTTCGCGGGGCAACCCGCACGGGACTTCCTCGGCGGATGGACCATCTTCTACTGGGGCTGGTGGATCTCGTGGTCACCGTTCGTGGGGATGTTCATCGCGCGGATCTCGAAGGGACGGACCGTTCGTGAGTTCGTCATGGGGGTACTGTTCCTACCGTCGATCTTCTCGTTCGTCTGGATGTCGACGTTCGGCGGAAGCGCGATAAACGCCCAGATCGCCGGGGCCGGTATCCTCGCGACGCTCAACACGCAGGGACAGTCAATCGCGATGTTCTCGATGCTCTCCCAGTACCCACTGGGGGAGATCTCGACCATCGTCGCCACGCTCCTCGTGATAACCTTCTTCGTCACGTCCTCGGATTCGGGCTCGCTGGTGATCGACCACCTCACTTCCGGCGGGAAACACGACGTGCCGCGGGCCCAGCGCGTCTTCTGGGCGCTCAGCGAGGGCGGCGTCGCGGCGGTGCTGTTGGCCGGCGGGGGGCTCACGGCGTTACAGACTGCCGCCGTCTCGACCGGCCTGCCGTTCGCGTTCATCCTGCTCTTGATGTGCTATACCGTCTATCTCGGTCTCGAGAACGAGTACACGATCCTCGAATCCGAGGCGTTCAAGGAGCAGATCAGTCGGATCGACAGCATGGACGACGTCGAGGTGACCGCTTCCAGCGGGGACGTCGTCACCGGCATCTCGGATGGCGGTGAGGGCACGTCCGACGCCCGATAGGTAGCGGCGACTCCCTCACGACCCGGAGGGACGCGATTCGGCTTCGTTCATTTTCGTGGAGATCACCGGGACGGCCGAGATCCGGACGACCTTCTCGACGACGGTGCCGAGCAGCGCGCCGAACCGGCCCTGGTAGCCCGTCCCCATCACGATGGCGTCGAGGCCCATCTCGTCGGCGTACTCGACGATCTCCTCGTGGACGGTCCCGGTTCTGAGCGCGGTGACACACTTGACGTCCGCCCTGCTCGCCATGGTGCAGACCTCGCTCGTGACCCGCTCGCCGAACTCCCGGTACTCCTCGCGGACCGTCTCCTCGTCGTCCCGGACCGAGAGCGCACGCGGGACGCCCGGGAGGTCCATCACGTAGAGCGTGTGGACCGTCGCCTCGAGCGCGGCCGCGAGCTCGATGCCGTGTGCGGCGGCCTTCCGCGCTTCGTTGCTGCCGTCGGTCGGGATCAGGATCGTCTCGTACATGATCGTTCACACTGGGCTACCTCGCATATCGGCATAAATCTGGTGAGGAGATAGGTCACCCATTTATCTTGGACGTTCGACCGGGGCGATGGACGAGCTACACCGGTAGGCGACCCGTTTCACAATCGTTTATCGACTCGATGGCGTAGGGATAGTATGACGACACTCAAGAGCTCCCCCGGTCCGGCCGCCGACAGCGCGTTCCGGTCGGGGATGATAGCGGCGGCACTGCTCGGACTCGCCGGGATCGGCACACTCCATACGGTCGACGTGATCCCGTTGCACCTGGCTGGCTACGCGATCGTCCTCCTCTTCCCCATGTATCTCGTCGGCGCGGCCTCGGTGCTCAGCGTGTGGCTCGGGTACAACGCGGACGTGACCGACCTCAGACCGGTGTACAAGGACCCGTAGGGCGAGGGGTTGAGGTACGTTCGTGATCCTATCGAAGAAACTGCTCACCATCTAACGATTGCGGTCTCCTGTTGAGTTGGCTTCCGTCGCCAAACGTCGGGATAACCTCTAGCGAGTGCTTTCATCTCCGGGTCAGAGGTGCTCCTCAAACGACGTAGCGACCAGAACGGTTCGTTTCGATACTGGTCGAAACACTGCTTACAAACTTCCACATCATCTCGGCTATTTTCTGAACCCTAATTGGTGAACTACCCCACCCTACTCGCTCACGGCTGACGCCGTTCGCTCCTTGAGGGCGGGGCTTCCTGCTTCCACGACGCGCTTTGCATCCACCGAAGCGGTAGACACAGGGAGCGCAGTCTCCACAGGCGTTCTTTCGGGGTGAACCACCCCTACATCTTTGAGACCGCGTGCGAGTACGTTGTAGGCCGCGTTCTCGTCACGGTCGGCTTCAAAACCACAAGCCGGGCATGAGTGTTCGCGTACCCACAGCGGTTTCTCGGTCTTGATGCCACACCGAGAACACTCTTTGGTCGTTCCTGCCGGGTTCACCGCAACGAAGTGTGTTCCTTCGCGCTCGCACTTGTATTCGAGCATCCGTAGAAAAGTACCCCACGCGGCGGATGCTCGGTTGCGACTGTTTGACTTGAACTGCATCATGCCAGCAACGTTCAAGTCTTCCATTGCCACGAAGTCGTACTCGGTAGCGTAGTAGTTCGAGAGCCGGTGAAGAAAGTCGCGGCGCTTCCGTTTCAGGTCAGCGTGACACTCGGCTACCCGTCGGCGCTGACGTTTGTAGTTCGCCGAACCATGTTCCTTCCGCGATAGTTTTCGTTGCTCACGTTCCAAGCGTTCGCGCTCGTCGGATAGGTCAAGCGAACCAACGGCGAAACCATCGGAGTCGTGGACATACTTGAGTATCCCCACATCAATTCCAACGCACTCGTCGGGGTTCTTGGGTGGTTCGGGCGTCGGTTCGCCGTCGTCCACGACGAGAGATGCGAACCACTCGCCAGTTCGCTCTTTCTTGACATGGATTTCTTTGATCGTCGCGTCGTCGGAGAGTTCGCGGTGGTAGCGGATCGATATCTCGCCGATCTTCGAAAGTCGTAGCACAGCCGTCCGACCACTCGTATTCTTGAGTTCGAAGCCGGATTGACTGTACGTGAACGAACGGTACTCCGACGGCGCTTTCCACTTGAGTTGACCAACCTTCCGTCCCTTCTCTTTCATTTTCGCGAGGCGCGAGAGGTTGTTGTCAAGTCGTTCGGCAACGCGCTGTAGCGCCCGCGAATGGACCTCTTTGAGATCAGTCCACCACTTCTTGAGTTCGGGCAACTCGTCGCGGAGGTCACGCATCAATGTTCGTCCGTCGGCGTGATTGAGACGGTACAGGAAATGGTTGTACGCCTGCCGGTAGATGTTCCGATGCTCGTCCATGCACTCGGACTGAGCATTGGTCGGAAACATCCGATACCGACGAGCGTACCACATTCGCTATCCGCGCTCCTCGATCAACTCATCCAAAGCGTCTTGGACGAACCGGGAGAGGTTCAGGTGATTGTCCTGAATCCACTCCTCTTGGTCGTCGCGGATAGTGATGTTCTTCCGTTGCGTCACAACACAAGATATGTACTATACACACAATTCAGTTACGATATGTGCTGGCCTGTGGGCCGGCAACCGTCGCGGAACAGACGAAAGAACAGATGATGACGGACGCTGTATCCCCTCCCTGCTCGCGCCTTCGGCGCTCGCTGAGGAAGGGGGATTAGCGCCCTGCGTATTCAGCTAACAGAGGTCGTACTCGTGCTCACGAGTTCTATGGGGCTGAGTGTAGACGAGCCGACTATGTCCTGAACGGACAGCGTTGTCCCCACCGCCGGCTCCACACCGTGGTACCCAAAAACAGGGGTTGTACGCCTTCTTCATTCTTGTTCTATCAGAGTGAACGACGAATATCTGCTTCCCAGTCGGCTCCGTGTTCTGTACAAAGCGTCTGTTGGTTTCCCACCCTCTTGAAAGAAATCGACATGAGCTGGGCCCTCGTTAGAACTGGCGGATCAACGACTTCGAGCTGAACACGCTCGTCGACTCTCTTATCAAGTAGTGGTTGAGTGGAACGCCGATCGTCCCGGCCGCCGAGGGTGATTAGAAGACGAGAGGACACTGGCATGTCGTTATCTATTCCATCACTGGAAGCGGCCGTAGCGAACCTGCTAACGAAGCTCGCTGCCTGTAGGAACTGCTATCGACCAAAGACCGAGTTCCCATTTATCTCCGATTCCGAGCGACGAAGAAGAACACAGTTTCGCCGAAGAATGGCTTTCAGCGCGACTAGAAATCGGACGAGTCCGGAAGTAGAGTTGTAGGGCTATCACTTGCACTTGCGGAAGCGTAGTTCCCGACATCATCGGAGCAAGGCCACCTTACCCGGGGTTCACGTTCGAAGTGTAACTCCTCCATGCCACGAGTAAATGCCACGAAGGCCTAAGATACACGGCTCCATTCCTCAATCGATCACTTTCGCTCCGCATATAGCTCTGGTTTATCGTCTAAAAAGACCTACTCGATTCGAGGGATCTGAAGCAATGACTATCAATAAGCATGTCGAGAATCCGTTGGTCGCAATTCGCACTCGGGGTACCAGCAGAACACACTCGGATGGAACCGAAACAGCGCATCGACTCGCGAGCGCTCAACCACGAGTTGGCAATGGAGAATCAAGCACATGAACGAATCCCGATCGCCGAAACAGACTGGCAAGATTACAGAAATCTCGAGCTCAGAAGAGGTGGCTTCGGTGGAAACAGGGCCTCTCAACTCATCGCCATCGGTGACTGAAAATGGCACCCTTCCTTTCGGAAGGACCGACGACTCGACTTTCGCCATCGAGACTAATGATCTCGAAAAATCGTTCGGGGAAACGAACGCCGTGGACGGAGTTGATCTTCGAATACCTCGGGGTTCGGTGTATGGCCTCTTAGGTCCCAACGGTGCCGGGAAGACGACGATAATTCGGATACTCACCACGTTGCTCCGCCCGACCGCCGGTACGGCGACTGTCCTTGGATACGACGTCGTGGAGGACGCAGCCGAAGTCCGTGCAAAAGTAAGTCTCACAGGTCAGTACGCCTCAGTCGATGAGGATCTCAGTGGACGCGAGAACCTCGTTCTCGTGGGACGTCTGCTCGGGTTCTCTTGGCGCGCTGCGAAGGAGCGCGCCGACGAGCTGCTTACTGCCTTCGGTCTCGAGGCGGCTGCTACGCGCCAGGTACGAACGTACTCCGGTGGGATGCGGCGTCGACTCGATGTCGCCGCGAGCCTAATTGTTACGCCCGAGGTACTCTTCTTAGACGAGCCAACGACGGGGCTCGACCCACGAAGCCGAAACCAAGTCTGGGTCATCATCCGAGCCATCGCCGCCGAGGGAACCACTGTTCTTCTCACTACGCAATACCTCGATGAGGCAGATCGGCTTGCTGACCGACTTGCCGTCATCGACAACGGCCAAGTCATCGCAGAAGGAACGAGCCGCGAACTGAAGGCCGCCGTGGGTGCAAGTACTCTCACTGTTCAGCTTCAGGATCCGGAACGTCGAGGGGAGGCCGAAGCCATCCTCCGGGAACACTTCGGAGAGGCGGTCTACCATGGAACTGACCGAGATACTCTTTCCGCGAGCGTTCCACACGACGAGGAGCCAGTAGCGGTGCTGACAGCGCTCTCGGATGCTGACGTGGGCGTCGCAGAGTTGTCGCTTGGACAGGCGAGCCTCGATGAGGTTTTCCTCGCACTCACCGGTCAGCCCGTCGAGGATTCAACCGAGGAGGTGGCCGCATGAGCACTGAAACCGCTCTCTCGAACAATGTCGTTGAGGACGATCTCGACGATGTTCTCTCACAGGTCGAACGGCCATCCCGCCCGGGCCCGATCTCCGCCTCACTCACCCTTGGATGGAGAGCACTCCTGAAAATCAAGCACGTACCGTTTCAACTCCTCGATGTCACGGCATTCCCGTTGATGTTCACGTTGTTGTTTACGTTCCTCTTTGGGGGTGCTCTCGCCGGGTCACCACAGCAGTACATCCAGTTCCTGCTACCGGGGATCCTTGTTCAATCCATCGTCTTCATTACCGTCTATACGGGCGTCGGGCTCAACACGGATATCGACAAAGGCCTCTTCGATCGATTCCAATCGCTCCCAATCTGGCAGCCTGCGCCACTAGTCGGAGCCCTCCTCGGCGACGTGCTTCGCTACTCAATGGCGGCGATCATGGTCGTTGGGCTCGGTGCCGTTCTGGGTTTCCGTCCCAGAGCCGGAATCATAGGAGTCGTTCTGGCGCTCGCACTCGTCCTCGTCTTCGCATTCAGCGTTTCGTGGATCTGGGTTCTCGCGGGGTTGCTGGTCGATACGCCGGAGTCCGTCATGACGGCGAGCTTTTTCGTGCTCTTCCCGCTGACGTTCGTGAGCAATATCTTCGTCGACCCGGCAACTATGCCGTCGTGGCTCCAGACCGTGGTCAGTGTGAATCCCGTCACGCATCTCACCGACGCCTCTCGGGGGCTCATGCATGGGAATGTAGCCTTGATGGATGTGACGTGGGTGCTCATCGCTTCTGCGTTGATCGTCGCCGTGTTCGCACCGCTCTCGCTCTACATGTACCGCAGCGAGCGTTGATACACCTATCCCGCTTATTGCAAACTCAACTTTGTGGCCGGTCCGAACTCATCATCGACAGTAACTATCTCGTCCAACACGGCGGGGACCCGAGTCACGAGCGAAAGTGGACGTAGAAACGGGATATCAAAGTCGCCAACCAATCGGAATGATATCTGCCGATTCCCATGTGGTCAGCGAATGTGATATGGGAACTGAATACAAGCCTCCTATCGCCGGTTTCCACGGACATAGACAGAAGTCGGTTCACATTCACTAAGCTGTTGGCGGCGTCTTATGACCAGCTACATCGTCCTCTTCAGTATGGCAGCAACAGTCAACCTGGAGAACCTACCCGGTGTGGGCCCGGCGACCGCTGACAAGCTCGTCGAATCGGGATACGACTCCTATCAGGGCATCGCAGTCGCTAGTCCGGGAGAGCTCGCTGCAACCGCGGACATCGGTGAGAATAGCGCGGCTGGTATCATCTCTGCTGCACGTGACGTCGCGGATATTGGTGGATTCAAGAGTGGAAGTTTCGTTCTCGACCAGCGAAACGAGATCGGGAAGCTCAGCTGGCAGGTTGATGCTATCGACGACCTTCTCGGTGGCGGTGTCGAAACCCATTCGATAACAGAGGTGTACGGGGAGTTTGGCGTCGGGAAATCTCAAGCCACACATCAGCTCGCGGTCAACGTCCAGCTTCCCTTCGAGTACGGAGGTCTCGAAGGACGGGCGATATTCATCGACAGTGATGATACCTTCCGACCCGAACGTATCGAGGAGATGGTCCGGGGCCTTCCAACCGATATTCTCGCTGCAGCGATGGACCAGCGCGATATCGAAGGCGCTCCGGAGAACGAAGTCGCGATAGATTCGTTTATCGAGTCTGTCCTCGAGCGAATCCACGTCGCGAAAGCATTCAACTCCGACCACCAGATGCTCTTGGCTCAGAAAGCGCAGGAAATCATCGCCAAACACGAGGATTCGGACTGGCCAGTCCGGCTCGTCTGCGTTGATTCACTGACCGCACATTTCCGTGCAGAGTACGTCGGCCGCGGAAAGCTCGCCGAACGCCAACAGAAGCTCAATCGTCATCTCCACGATCTCTCGCGAATCACTGACCTCTACAACGCTGCCGTGTTAGTGACAAATCAAGTCCAGAGTAACCCCGATTCGTACTTCGGTGACCCAACGAAACCCATTGGCGGAAACATACTGGGCCACAAATCGACAGTTCGACTTTATCTCAGGAACTCGAAAGGGACGAAGCGAATCGTCCGGCTCGTCGATGCACCGAATCTCCCGGACGGAGAGGCAGTAATGCGAGTCGAGAACGAAGGTTTAGTCGACGAGTAGTCCTCAATCAATGAGGACGTCATCTCACGATGACCGCTTGCAACGCCACCATTCTCGGTGGTAACGATCTCAGAGGGTTTGAATCCCTCATAGAGATTTGAGGAATGCTAGTAGTATTCCATTGAAGTACTCTGGATTGTCATCGTTAGCGTTGTGGCCAGCGTTCGGAATCACTTCATAGCGACAGTTGGGTTCCCGATCGGCCCATGAAGGTGCATCGCGGGCGATTGTCCCCGTTCGATCGGCATCACCATGTGTCAATAGAAACGGCTTCTCAATCACATACCCCGGCTCTGAATGGAGAGCATCCGCGACTCCCTTCCAAGTTGTTGTGAACTCCTGCTTTGAGAGGTGGCTTGTTGCACGGTAGGCATACTGTTTCGCTCGTTCTGTTTCTGCCGTGCGCGCAGAAATCACTTTTTTGAGGTTCTGATACGGCCAGACCTTGAACAAGTATGGCGAGAGCTTTAGAGCGAGGTACTCCGTTCGTGAGGGGATACTCGTAATATCAGTTGCACCAATAATTCCGAGCGCGTCTACACGTTCCGGATAACGCATGAGGAGTTCTTGAGATACATATCCCCCAAACGATTGTCCGAGTGCTACAACGTTCTGTACGCCAAGTTCGTTGAGTATCGCTACCAAGTCGTCAACAATAAGTGGAACGGTGAAATCTGCTCCAAGGGGCTTGGAGAGGCCATGGCCTCGAATATCCCAACTCACTACTCGATATCCAGCCTGGAGTAATGGCTCAAGCTGCTGATCGAACAGATGATGGTCCATTGTTGCACCGTGGCTCAGCACAACCATGGGTGCATCTGCAGGACCAACTACCCAGTAATGAAGCAGAGACCCTTTCTTGTTAAGGACGAAGGGTTCTCCCCAATCAACGGTTTCCCCTCTCCCCGCCATTCACCGAGAAACGATCCTCACCGGCATATAATCTTTGACAGGTGGTGATTCGGGTATCGCAATTGGCATCCAGATGCGAGGACCACGCTAACCCATCAACGTGATCTGGTACCGCTCAGTAATCTCGAACTCTTCCCACAGGCACCCTCGATCTCGGAACCCTGGCGCTCGGGTGGAACGCGGCACGGTATACAAAAGGCGAATCATCGGAGCCAGTACCTGGGGGGTGGGGGGCGTGGAGGCCCTCACCCACGAGGTCGTAATCGGTTTCCTCGATGGTTTCACCGAGCGAAAAGCGTGCTATCGGCACCACGAGTGATTCGTCTCCGAGATCTTCGTTCACGACTGTGATAACCTGTCACCGCACGTTCGTCGATACCGTATGCCTTGGTGTCAGCGCGCTCGGTGAGTGTTTCGTCCGTCTCATGCTGGCGGTCCTCAAGATCGACCAGCTCATCAGGCGTGTCTTCTCGAGGAGCCGGTCCAATAGTGATATTACGATCCCGGGTAGTACCAGCCACTCACTTCGGTATTTCCCGTATTCGTTAGGAGTATCGTTCGAAATCGAAACCTTGCCATCTAGCAGAGATCTCAGCTCGCTTTCGTTCATTGCCCCCGCTCAAAACGCTTTAGCGTCGTGCAAACTAACCGGTTAGAATGAGTGATACTGCGCGCGCCGCGGTGGGCGTGCGCACCAACCGAACCGTATTCGACGATCCAGTAGCCGGCAACGGAATATGGGGGGCCCTCGCAACGTATTTCGGCGTCGTACTGGTTCGTGACGGCACGGACGGGCGCGTCGAATGAACAGGAGCGAAACCAGGCGCGATCCGGACCATGACACGGGTCGCTCGACACGGTATGTCGCGGGAGCGCTCATTGCGGGCGTGTTCTTCGGTGGGATCGGTGGCGGGGTTGCCTTCCCAACCCTTCCCACGCTCGGTGGGGTACTGGGTATCGCGCCGATTTTGGTCGGGTTGATCCTTTCCACCAATCGGATCGTTCGGCTCGTGATGAACACACCTGCAGGCCAGATTCTCGACCGGTTTGGTACCCGTCGACCGATGCTCATTGGCTTCTTCCTGCAGGGGTGTGCGCCGTTCGGCTATGTGCTCGGCATCCACTCGGACCTCGTTCCAGTATTCGATGCTGGCGGCGTGTTCTTGCTCTCACGAGCGATGTGGGGCTTCGGTTCCGCATTCGTGTTCGTGGGCGCGTTCAGCACCATCACGCGGGTGACAACCGCCGAAAACCGGGGCAAGTGGGTTGGCTACATGCGGGGTGGCCAGAGTCTCGGTTTCCCGACGGGCCTGATTGTGGGCGCCCTCATCGCCGACACGTTCGGTTACACGCCGGCCTTCCTCACCGCCGGTGGTGCGGGCCTGTTCGCCTTTCTCGTCGCGTTCGCCGTGCTTCCGAACATCCAGCCCACCACTGGTTCTCGGAGCGGGCTGACTGATATTCCGCGGATGGTCCGTGCCGATATCCGCATCTTTACCGTTGGCGCGGTGAACTTCACCGTGCGATTCCTGTTCGCAGGGGTTCTCCTCTCGACAGTCGTACTCTACGCCCAGCAGAACAGTATCGAGATCGCCTTTCTCTCTGGTGTTGGCGCGAGTGGGGTCGTGATGGCTCTCGGCGTACTCTGTGCGAGTCTAACGACGGTAATCGCGGGTTCGATTTCGGATCGACTCTCGAATCGTGCGCTCTTGACGCTGCCCGCGCTCGCCGTCTTCGGATGCGGGTTCGCGCTGCTCGCGCTCGTACCCACCCTGACGAGCACACTCGTCGGCGTCGCGCTCATCGGCGTCGGTGTCGGGGGGTCGAACCCACCACTGCTCGCATATCTAGGGGATATCAGCCCCGCCAATGATACCGGAAAGCTTGGTGGTGTCTACAACGTCTTCGGTGATCTCGGGTCCAGTGTCGGCCCACTGGTCGCGCTGCCACTCGCGGAGGTGGTAGGGTTCACGATCGAATATCTCGCCTGCGTCGGCTTCGTGGTTCTCGCCGGCGTACTCGTCGCCGCGACATTGTTCGGTGAAAACACCTCCGTCTCCGCTAGAGCCCTCCCTGACGACTGATCGCCAGCATGTCCAAAAGGTACTCCTTCTCTCACCCTAGCTGATCAGCGACTAGCTTTTCAAGGAGCAACCGTCGTTCGGTGAGTCCCCGCTCACATTACGACAACAATGACCACAAAGCGTATGCTATGTTTGAGACGCTCCACATTGGTGCAATGACCAGGTATCCCTCAGTACTGGGAGGGGCGGCCAGTGGGTCGCTCACAGACTGTAGTGGGGATGAGGGACGGGCAGGGGAAGCAACCGAGATTCATGGCTCATCAATAGGGCCAGTAATAGATGTTTCTGCAACGGACTTGCCACCGAACAATACCACGGTTACAGTCAACGATGCACCACCCACTCTCATGAGTACGGCCAATAACTCAACAGCTACTGATGATAGTCAATAGGACAAGCAGTCTCAACCTTGGCACGCCGCTTGGTCATATATCTGCGTATTCCAAATATATATTGTGGGAGAGCGTGTACAGCCATTTATGACCAAGTTCGATCCAGACCCAGGTGGTGAACCGACCAATGAGCTACGACAACGCTGGTCCGAAGACACAGACACCTTCGGACGTGTCTACGATGTCCTCGTTGGAATTACGGAACCAACGTCGTATCGCGAGATCGCCGATATTGCGGACTGCTCGCCGAACGCAGCGAAAAAACATCTCGACCGCATCGCGGAGATGGGTATCGCACGAGCCAATCGCCAGAGCCGTCCGGCCCAGTACGAACGCAACGACGGGTACTTCGAATGGCAGGACGCGAACCGTCTCGCCGAGGAACTCACTATCGAGGAGATCATCGACCGCGTCCGAGAGCTCGAGAACCGTCAGAAGCAATTCGAACAGCGCTTCGGAGCTACCGATCCGACCGCAGTCTCGGTATTCGAGCACGACGACCACGACACGATCCACGAACGAATGAACGCCATTAGCGAGTGGCAATCCATCGAGCACGACATCCGTCTCTACGAACTCGCTCGTCAGCTTTCGTCGAACGATGGGCATCTCCTGCCGGCATAGATGATCCCGGATGGTGAACTCACATCGACCGGGCCACCCGATAGGCAGACACTTCGACTCCTCGAAGGAATCCTCGCCGACGAACCACTCGTCGCGTCAACCGAGTTCGACCCCGACAGTTACGAGCCTCGAATCCTCCATATCCAGTGTGAGCAGAGTCGATATCCCTCAACAGTCGAGAGCGCTCGACTCGATATTCGGTGGTTCGCGAGCGGTGATTTCTCACTACATTACGTCGAAACCACCGATGCAGACCGCTGGGAATGCCGGTGGGATCGTCACCTGAATCCCCATAATGCACGCCTCCACTTTCATCACCCGCCAACAGGCGAGGAAATCACGGACCTCACGTGGGCCTCTCTGCACCCCATAGATGTCATCTCGACGGCTATCGGCGCGGTCGAACAACGAATCGAGCAGCAGTGGTCGACTGACGGCTAGCAAACATTGAGCGAGTGTCCGCGATTGATGGTCTCATCTCGTCAATAGAGAGCCAACCGAGAGCGTGTAACTGTGGTCATGCAAGGAAAGTAGGAAGGAGTCATCCACAACAAAACACATTGGAATCCGCCGAATCTTCCCCATCCTTTGCTCTCCAATTAGGTGTAAGTCTCGCTCAGTTCCTGTCGACATCAAAGGCACTACAAGTTGGCTCTTCTCCCGAGCCAAATGTTGGGTGGTTGGAGGAGTCCCTAGTAGGTCACTATTCTGAACCCCATCGATCACGGCCTCTGATGATGGTTTTTGCGGATGCTGTGTTTATATTAGATCTCGCTGGAAATGGCGATAGCGAAGGGAGCTATTAGCACGTGTCCTGATCACCACTCTGGATGTAACTGAGGACGAGTGCCTGTGTCACTCCTGCTCTTCCCACGTTGCAGGTCTTTCCGAGGAAGGTGGAAAGCCGTTTGGGAAATCAGCTTCCAGATCATATTGACGGTTTTCACAACTACAATAGAAGGTGACGGAGTCGGAGTTCTCGTCACCGTCGTTGTCTGATCTATCTACACTCTGTCCACACCCTTTGCAAAATAGAGCTGTGCTCACAGTACCACGGAAAGCGTCTGGAGTATAGACTGTATCACTTGCAAATGCACAGAAGGATGCGGGAAATAGTCCACGGGGTGAGCGCTCGCCAAAGTTATCTCTCAGATTCGATTGCTGACTATCCGGGATTACTTGCCAGCCATCTCTCCCAATGTGGCGGAATCAACTAATCGGTAGCGCGGAGTCCCCTTCCTCAAGGAGCGAACGCGGTGCGGAAGTGAGCGAGTAAGGAGGGGAGGAGCGCGTTCGTTTGGCTGGGCATTACCGTGTTTTATACATCATCGCGTCCACATTGAATACGTGGCAGACGACTACGTGCGTCGGACGGCGATTACCCGCCTCTCAGTGACTGGCGAGCAACGGGACGCGCTCGAAACCACTATCACCGACTGGAAGCGCGGGTGCCAAATCGCCACGAACCTCGCATGGGGGAAGTGCAATACGCGGAGTGACGTACAACCCCTCGCCTACGATACGGTGCGTGAGGACACCGACCTCAGTAGCCAACACGCGATTCTCGCCACGCATCAGGCCGCCCAAGCCATCACCGGCTGTATCGCTCGCCGCTCGAAGGGCCGGAAGGCGTCGAAGCCGGAGTTCACCGCACCGACAGTGAAGTACGACACGCGGACTATGACGTTGTTTGACGACCAAACCGTGTCGCTCACCACGACGGACAGCCGTGTTCGTGTGGACCTCGTACTGCCGGAGGACCCGGACGGCTACCAACGCCAGTATCTCGACGGCGACGGGTGGGAACCGACCGAAAGCACGCTCACCGCACGCGATGGTGATTTCTTCTTGCATATCGGCTTCCGCCGATACAGGAACGACACCGAACGGAGTACGGACACAACCGAGAACGGAACGGTTCTCGGGGTGGACCTCGGTGTCGAAAACATCGCTGTGACGAGCACCGCCCGATTCTTTCCCGGTGGTGAACTCACTCACCACTTCGACCGATTCGAGGGGGTTCGTGGTAGTCTCCAACGGACCGGGACCCGAAGCGCCCACCGCACGCTGAAAATAGCGTCGGGACGGCAGGAACGCCACTCGCGCGACGTGTTGCATCAGACAGCGAATGGGATTATCGCCGAAGCTATCAACCACGACTGTTCGACAATCGTGTTCGAGAATCTGACGAACATCCGCGAGAACATCCCCGAAGCGCGGTGGCAACACCGCTGGGCGTTCAGCCAGTTGGTCGGCTACGTCGAATACAAGGCCGAAGCGGTCGGTGTCGCGGTCGAAACGGTCCCACCGGAGAACACCTCAAAACGCTGTTCGCGTATCGGGTGTGGCTTTACGGTGGACGAGAATCGCCCTTCGCGGGAACACTTCCGTTGTCAGAAGTGTGACCACGAAGCGAACGCCGACTACAACGCGGCCCGAAACATCGGGTTGCGATACGTCCGACGTGGCCGCCAGTCGTCGCGTCGGACGGGCGACGGTCAGCTCGCCCTGAAGTCCGGGACGCTGACGCCGAAGCGCGGATTTACCGCCTACGCTACCGCATAGCGTCTGAGGCCGAGTCCACGGACAAGCCCCACCCTCAAGCGCGAGGGCGTCAGCCCGAGCGGTAGGGTAGGGTCGCTGACTGAGTAATTGAGGGGCTTATGTCGATTATGCCACTGTCGAAAAGGTGCCTCTTTCCAACCTTTGACGTTCTGCGGAATCGCTCTGAGCGTACGGCTATTCGAACACGCTCTCACAAGTGAGACACTCATAGTCCGGGTTTTCACCCGGTTCAGCGCCGACCGTCTGAACGTTGTTCGCCCCACAGTTCGGACAAGTAACATTACTGGTCGTTGGCGGCAACGGACACATATTCAGGTGTGTGCTCTCGGCTTGTTGATAACTACTCTGTTCCATTGTGTTCGAGCTAATTTAGTGTTCGTTGGTTGAATGCGGCCGCCTCAGAGTGGTAGAACTATTACCTCAGACACGCCACAATATACAGGAACACACTGATGGTAAGCATTCATGATGTGGCGATGACCGTTCACACGATCTTCGCCGCGATCTGGACAGGTGGAACATTAGTGGTCGCGGGTGCTGTTATCCCAGCAGCTCGTAACGAATTGCTGAGCACCGATGGCTTGACCCTTATCGCACGGCGATTCTGGTATCTCACCGTTGGTTCAGTTCTCCTGTTGATGTTTAGCGGGGGACATCTCGCAGGAACACTCTATACCGTCGAAACGCTCCAGTCAAGCAGCCGAGGAAATCTCGTACTACTGATGGTTGGATTATGGTTTGTCCTTGCAGTTGTACTCTTCTTCGGCTTCCGTCGACTCACCAGTAGTCAGCCGGAACAATCAGCAGGGGTGGCTGCAACGAAGGCACGCCCATGGTTTCTTGGAGGGAGTGTGGTTGCAATCGCACTGCTCGTTATCGCCGGCCTCCTGTAGTTCAGAGCAAATTCGTTAGACAGTGCCCCTTTTAGTCGTCTGCAGAGCTCTCTGATTTACTAGATGCGCTAGATTGGCCAGACGTACTTTTGCCAACTGGGAAATAACACGCGGCAGTGTGGTCACCAGATCCCGCTTCGTTTGGCGTTGGCTCGGCTTCGCGACACTCAGAGCGTGCTTTCGGACATCGCGGAGCAAAGACACACCCCGATGGAAGGTTAACTGGATCTGGCGGTTCGCCGTCAAGCGCAACCCGTTCTCGCCCAGCCGAAGGATCCTTTTCAGGTGCGGCTGAGAGCAACAGCGAAGTATACGGATGTTTCGGCGACGCAGTAAGTTCAGCAGTGGGGCCGATTTCAACGATTCGGCCGAGATACATAATCGCCAGTCGGTCCGAAACCTGGGCGAGACTAGCGAGGTCGTGCGAAATGTAAACTACTGCGATATCATCCTCGTCAGCGAGATCCCGGAGAAGATTGAGTAGATTGACCTTCAGAGATACATCAAGCATCGAGGCAGGCTCGTCACATACCAAAAATTCGGGCTCGAGCACGAGTGCCCGAGCGATCGCGACCCGCTGGCGCTGGCCACCAGAGAGTTCGTGTGGGTACTGATCGAGGAACTCACTCGCAGGTGTAAGGCCGACGCGTTCAAGAGTCGATTCGACGAACTCCTCACGGTCATCAGTGTGACGGCCGTGGATTGCGAGCGGCTCGCTCACCAACCGTCGAACCGTCTGCCGTGGATTCAGCGAGTCGAACGGGTCCTGAAAGACGATCTGAGCTTTGCGACGGAATTCCTTCATTCCGTCACGCTTGTACTCCTCAACTGAGGTTCCATCAAAGGTGATATCGCCATCAGTTGGGTCTTCAAGCAACGCGATCGTCTCACCGAGCGTGGATTTCCCACAGCCAGATTCACCAGCGATACCCAGAACTTCGGAGCGTCGTACGTCGAAGCTTACACCGTCGACGGCCTTCACGTACTGTGGCTCCTCGCCACGTAGTCGTCCAAGCATCGACTGGCCCTGAGAGTACCATGTTTGCAAATTGTCGACTGAGAGCACGACATCCTTGTTGTCGACTCGTTCGGTAGCGGCATCGTCCTCCTCAATCCCCCACGTTGCAGGATCGTCCGCCTCGCGGCGCATCCGAGCGGCCTGGTCGACGTAGTGACACGCCGACCGGTGGTTCCGATTCGGCAAGTCAACGAGTGGGGGATGGGCACGCTCGCACTCCTCATCGGCGAACGGACACCGTTCTCGGAACACACACCCTGTGGGTGGTTCATCGAGACTCGGTGGCGACCCAGGGATCGATACGGGGTCGGCGTGACCAGCTTCGAGTTCGGGAAACGAGTTCTTCAGTCCCATTGTGTAGGGATTTGTCGGGTTCAGAAGCACGTTATCGACGCTCCCTTGCTCCATGACCTTCCCACCGTAGAGGATCGAGAGCTCTTCGCAGGTTTCGGCAACTACTCCGATCTCGTGCGTTATCAGGAGCAACGAGCTGTCGATCCGCTCTTGAATATCGAGAATCGTCTCAAGGATCTTGTCTTGAACTATTACATCAAGTCCTGTCGTTGGTTCGTCGGCGACGATCAGATCTGGCTCAAGTGCGAGCGCCATCGCGATTGTAACACGCTGGCGCATTCCGCCCGAGAATTGGTGCGGATACTCGTCGATCCGGTCAGGATTGAGTCCCACAATGTCGAACAACTCACGCACGCGGTCGCGAGCGTTCGCCTGTGTGACGTTGCGATGTTTCTGAATTGCCTGGACGATCTGTGCGCCTGTTGTCATCACGGGATCGAGTGCATCCATCGCACTTTGGGGGATGTAAGCGATCTCTTCCCAGAGCACGTCACGGCGTTCGGCGGGTGAAAGCGCGAGCAAGTCACGGCCCTTGTAGGTTATCGACCCACTCTCGACGACACCATTTGGTGGGAGCAAGCCGAGCACAGCTTCGGCAGCCGTCGATTTCCCCGACCCCGACTCACCGACGAGTCCATAGTTCACGCCGGCTTCGATAGTGAACGAGATCCCGTTGACCGCATGGACTGAGCCGTTCTGCGTGCGATACGTCACGTCGAGGTCGTCAACTTCGAGTAGTGTCATTGGTCAGTTATCTCCGGGTTGATGAGTTCTTCGTACGCACGGCCGATCAGGAACACGGCAGTAGTGACGGCGGCGATCCCGATGGCGGGAGGAAGCACCCACCACCATGCGATCCGGATGGTACCGGATTCGAACACCATCCGGAGCATCCGGCCCCAACTGGTGGTATTGGGGTCGCCGAAGCCGAGGAACGCAAGGCTAGCTTGGGCGGCGATCGCCCACGCTACCCCGTAGGCGGTGTAGAGAAAACCAATAGGCAGGACATTCGGCGCAACGTGGAAGAACATCGTTCGGAGATGCCCCGCTCCGCTCGCGCGAGCGGATTTCACGAACGTCCGTTCGCGCACCGAGAGTACCTCCGAACGCACGACACGTGCCGGCATCTTCCAGAGGAAAACCACGATAATCAGCGTCAGTAGCCAGATGTTCGGAGTAACGAATGTCAACAGTAGGAGTGCCATCGGCATGAACGGCAGTGAGAAGGTGAGGTCAGTAAGCCGCATCAGGAGTTCGTCCACACGGCCACCGAAGTACCCACTAGTGAGACCAACAAGGAAGCCGAGTGCTCCGGTACCAATGCCGCCAAGCAGCCCAACGATCAGCGTTGGCTGTGCACCAGCGAGGAATTGACTCAGCACGCTCTTTCCGTACTCAGTGGTGCCGAGCGGTGCATCGAAACTTGGGGCAGCAAGCCTCGCGATCTCGCCGTTCGAGGTCCGGACATAGTCGGCGATCGGGTCGTACGGCGCTAGCAGTGGTCCGAACACTCCAAGGAAGATGAATGAAGCGAGAACCATGAGCGAAACGAGCGCGAGACGGTCACGGGCGAGAAATTTGAGATGACCGAACACGCGCTCGGTTCGAGCCCCAATTCGGGACCGTATTGTGGCTGATCCGGTGCTCATGCGCCTGCACCTCCTGCTTCGACGGTCGGGTCGAGGTAGGCGTAGAGGAGATCTGCCACGAGATTCATCACGATTACAGCAAGCGCCATGATGAACACCGACGCCTGAACCAGCGGATAATCCTGTTGTTCAATCGCGAGTACGAGCGCACGACCGATACCGTCCCATCCGAACACGACTTCGAGCAGGATGAGACCCTGGAACACCATCCCAACTCGAAGTGCGAAGTAGGTCACCACCGGAAGGATCGAGTTCCGACCGGCTCGAAGCAAGCGTTCGGTCTCGGTGAGTCCTTTCGCTTTGTGGAGCTTGAGAAACTCAGCACCACGCTTTTCGACGACTCCGTTGCGTGCGAGCAAGAGAAAGTCGCCGCTAAAGTAGAGAACAGCGACCAGAAACGGCAGAATATAGTGATGAAGGAAATCCAGCGAGAGGTATGTGTCGAGGAGACCCGTCGGCTGTGCGGTCACGCTTCGCATCCCGAACGCAGGAACGAGGCCGAGAGTGTACGAGAAGGCGATCAGGAAGAAGATAGCGGTGATGAACACCGGAGTCGACCGGAGGAAGGTGGTGACCGCAATGCTCGTGGTTTCAGTGCGCGAACCACGATTCCAACCAACGTACATCCCGAGAAGCGTGCTCAGGACTGCGGTTGTGACCAGTGCGGGGATTAACAACACGAGCGTATTAGCCAGTCGTGGTCCAAGGATCGCCCAGACTGGCCGGCTCTGGAGGATCGAATAGCCGAACTGGAAGGTGAGAAGATTGCGGAGATACAACAGGTACTGCTTCCAGAGCGGCTGGTCAAGCCCGTAGAGCGCAAATACGGCGTCGGCCTGGTCCGGGCTGAGGTTTCCGGTAGTGATCAGCGATTCGAACGGGCTTCCTGGCAGCACTCGGAGCACCACGAAGATTACAGACACCGCGATCAGCGTCAGTACGGCAGCGATGGCGAGCCGTTTAGCGAGAAAACGTCTGAAGCCGCTCATAAAACCACCCCGGCCTTAGGGGTCGGGTTCGGGAAACGGGGCTGTGCCAGTTGAGTGTAGGTGATTGTGTTCATGTCGTGGTCTCCTTGGTCGAGAAATCCGGCTGGCCAAGCGCGGCTCGTCGGCGATGGGTGTTGCCGTTCTGGATCCGTTCGACGAATGCGCCCCACGCTTCACCATTCGGGAAATGGAGTACACCGTTCTCGTCCCGACGGTAGCCTGCGCGATCGAGGACACGTCGTGCGGCCTCGGGGTTGTAGCCGTAATCCGGTGTATCAGGGTTGTACCACGCCTCGACCAACTCCGAGATGTAGTTTTCCCCATTTGGAACGGTAGCCTCGCCGAGAAGGACGCTCTCAGCGAAACCATCTTTGTCAATAGATTTCGTGAGTGCGACCCGAAACTCCTTGTCACGGATCAAGGGACACGAATGCATCAGCTTCACCGTGACTGGGGCAAAGTTCTTCGTCGAGAGCCGATCGATACCAGTATTCGAGGCGGCACGGTCGGCCTGTGCATTCGACAGGGTCGAACCAACGGCGTCAAGCTGGCCACCGGCGAGCGCACCAAGCATCGCATCAACGTTACCGACGTTTATCCAGATTACCCGTTCGATGCCCGGTCCCTGTGCGGCGGCGTCACCGAATATTTTTGCACGCCAATCATCTCTGAACATCCAGTGACCTTCGTTACGGGTCACTGAGAATCGGGTTCCCTGATCCCACCCTTCGAATTTGAACGGACCAGTTCCGATTGGATTCGAGGGGTTGTACTGGGAGGGTGCCTCGATATCCTGCCATCGATGCTTCGGAACGATCGCACTTCTGACCATCCGCTGGGTCGTGAACGACGCATCGGGATAGGCGAGTTCGAATCGGACAGCATGCTTTCCGAGACGTTCGACACTGTCTATCGGCTCGTA
Organism: Halococcus salsus; assembly: GCF_009900715.1. Taxonomy (NCBI): domain Archaea; kingdom Methanobacteriati; phylum Methanobacteriota; class Halobacteria; order Halobacteriales; family Halococcaceae; genus Halococcus; species Halococcus salsus. The sequence goes on along the minus strand of NZ_JAAAJC010000006.1, from coordinate 31,480 downwards.
AAACGTGGCCTGACTCGTCGAGGTGTTCTCGATGAAATATCGCGTACTGAATACGACGTCCTCGGCGGTGAATGGCTTGCCATCGTGCCATGAGACTCCCTCTCTCAGGGTGACATCAACGGTCGTGTTGCCAGTGAACTCAGCGTTGATTGCGAGTCCCGGGACGACTTTGAGGTCAGGTGAGGCGTCGAATAACCCATCGTAAATGAATTTGAGCCGGAGTTCTTCATCACCGCCCGCGGCCCATGGCAGATTGAGCGAATTCATCGAAGTGGTTACGCCTTTGACGAACGCCCGGCTGTTCCCTTCCGGCTGAAGGTTGACTTCCGTCCATTGGAAGGCATCACCGGTCGCACCGTTTCCAGGTGTTCGCACGTAACCGCGCCAGTTGCGGGTGTTTCCCGCCGTGATCACATTCGGAAACAGTGTGATTATGTCACCGACATCATTAGCGAACAGTCGCTGAATCCGATCGACGAGTTCCTTTCTCCGTTTTGGCTCACCGGTGAGTTTGCGCTGGCGCTCAAGCAGGTCGTTTATCTTTGGGTGCCAGTAGTTAGTGTAGTTCGAGGGGTTTTCCTTGTAGAGCCGCATCAAGAAGGGGTTTGGATCGAGCCCTCGCTGTGGATCCGGGCCCTGTGAACTCGTCGAGAGTGGGTGTTCAAGACCCGGTGTATCCCAACTCTGTGCATAAAGTTGGTTCAATGGCCGGTCGACGAGCTCGGTTGGTGCGCCGAGATTGTCGAGACCCCGTTGTAACAGGAGTGCATGCTCGCGCATCCATGGGTCATCCTCGCTCGAATACTCGATCGAGACCGAATCAAGTGGTTGACCCGCACGGGCAGTGTAATCGAGTGGCGGACTCTCGGCATCGATCGTCGGCCAGTCGTGCCAGTACTTAGTTTCGACTGCAGCTGGAACCCCTGAAGGGGTGTTGGCTTCAACTTGACTCGCAGTCTTCGAGCCACACCCAGCGAGTGCTCCCGCCCCCGCAACCACTGCTGATGTTTGGAGATACTGTCGCCGGGTAAACAGAGCTGAGCCCCGGCATCTATCGTCATCTATCATGTCGTGCTTGCCTCCTCTGGGGGGTATCTCAATGGGCGTTTTCCAGAAGAGTGACGATACTCATCATTCTTTAAGTTGTTTTGCGGGTTGAACACGATCGTTTTCCCGAAGAGGATCTAGATAGAGATGCAATCAGTCGGCAGGCGGGTCACGCACGCTGGCGCCGAATACTAACCCAAGGAGTTCGTGCTCAGCGGTTCGAAGACGTTCGCTGAAGTTGGATTGACTGATTCCCATCTCATGTGCGACGGCAGCAGCTGTCACCTGTCTTGGGACTTCGAAATACCCCATGTTGTAAGCAGTTTCCAGAATGGTGAGCTGTTTGTCGCTGAGCTTCGTGACGAGAGTTTCAGAGAGCCGTCCACTGTCGAGTGGTTCACCGAGGTTCTCGATCTCGTTGAGGCTCGCGAGGTCGAATGTGCCGAATTTCCGGCTTACTTCGTCGGCGATAGCACGGAACTGTTCCCAGTCTTGGACTGTTGCGACCACCTCAAACACACCAGGCCGATAGACGATACGGTTGGGAATCGCGCCCTGCCGGAGTACGACTTCGAGCACGAACGGATAGGACTCCCGTGCCGTGAGGACTACCCGAACAACACTTGTCTTGGTCGGGTTTTCTGGCAATGTTGTATGATGAAATAGCTCGATTCCAGGCTGATTGGCTATGAGATCCGGTGGTGAAAATGCTGTCTCAGCAGTGATGGTTAGTGACTCAATCCATGTGCCGTCCTCTACGTAGAACGCGTTGTCGAGTTCGATGCTCTTGATGTCGTCCACTGCTCGCCCTAGGCGGTCGATTACTCCGGTCGAATCAGTGCGAAAGACGACTCTGAGCATCCAGACCACCGATGAAATGCAAGCTAAAGGCTAACCATTGTCGATCGAATCCAGCGTATATTTATCCCAGTTGTATTCTTCCTTATAATGGTCGTTATTCGAGTCGGCGATCCACCGCCTCAAAGAGTAGACGTACCTCCGGTGCGAGCATGAGAACGGGCGTGGCCACCGGACATATGGTTACGAGGCGTATCTCGCCGAGGTCGAACCGCAGCTCAGTTGCTCTCTCGGGGGACGTGATCCCTCTAGCTGCGGCCTTTGCGGCACAGGAGCCCGGTGACGACCGCAAAGCTATCGACATTCTTCGCCATGCTGGCGAGGTAGCTAACGGAGAAAGCGCCAACACGATTGGAGAAGAACACGTTTACCAAGCCTAGCAACACGCAGAGAAGGACCGATTTCGAGAACTCATTTTCAGGGCTAGACCCGATTCAAGTCGTTCACATTTTACCTGACCTCACCTAGACGATACTATGGAGGCACCTGATATCGACGAGCTCATTCCACCCGACCGAATTCTGATGGGGCCCGGTCCGAGCGAGGTCCACCCACGCGTACGGCGAGCGATGAGTACACCCCTGATCGGCCATCTGGATCCAGCCTTTGTCGACCTAATGGACGAAGTCCAAGAATTGCTTCGGTACACGTTCCAAACCGACAATGAATTCACGATTCCAGTGAGCGGTACAGGGTCGGCTGCGATGGAGAGCGCAATCGCGAATCTCACTGAACCCGACGATACGGTTCTGGTTCCGGACAACGGGTACTTCGGCGACCGGATGGCCTCAATGGTTCGGCGGGCTGGCGGTTCGGTTGAACGCGTCGACGCTCCCTGGGGTGCGCCGCTCGATCCGGACGACGTAGCCGCAGCGTGTGAAACCCACGACCCCGACGTAGTGGGATTCGTTCACGCTGAAACCAGCACTGGCGTCCTCCAGCCGGACGTGCCAGCACTTACTGAGATCGCCCACGACTATGACGCGCTCACGATCGCGGACACCGTAACGTCGCTCGGCGGGGTCGAACTCCGAGTTGATGACTGGGGGATCGACGCGGCGTATTCAGCGACGCAGAAATGTCTCTCCGCACCGCCTGGTGCGAGCCCGCTCACCCTCTCCGAACGTGCTGTCGAGAAAGTCACGAGTCGCGACGCCCCGGTCCGATCGTGGTATCTCGACCTCTCGCTGCTCGCCGACTACTGGGGCGAAGAGCGTGCGTACCACCATACGGCGCCGATCACCAACGTCTACGCGCTCCGCGAGGCACTTCGACTGGTGGCCGAAGAGGGGCTCGAAGCACGCTGGGAACGCCACGAACGGGTCGCGAGTGCATTGCGGGACGGCGTCGAGGCGATGGGACTCGAACTCGCGAGCGAGTCGTGGCTTCCGAGCCTGAACACAGTCGCGCTCCCCGAGGGGGTCGACGATGCGGCGATCACCGATCACCTGCTCTCCGAACACGGGATCGAAGTCGCGGGCGGGCTCGGCGACCTCGCTGGCGACGTGCTCCGGATTGGGTGTATGGGCCGATCCGCCCGACCGGCGAACGTCCTCGCGGTCGTAGCGGCACTCGGTGACGCGCTTGCGGCCCAGGGTAGTGAGGTCGACGTGGATGCCGGACTGGCGGCGACACAGAGCAAGCTGTAAACCCTCGCTTACAGGAAAGGCAGGCGCAAAGCCTCGCCCTTCAGATCCCAACTGCGGCAGGGGATCCTCGTCGTTCACGGCGGGGAGAATCTCAATGGTCACACTGCTTAAGAACACATATCGAGTAGCATCCCTGTGCACGGAACACGCAGCGTTCGACCAGATAGGGTCAACAGATCCCGAGAGGCCTAATCTGTGGAGGAGCGAGAACGGCGATTTGCAACCATCGGCGTGCTGGTCGGCATCTTCCTCGCCGCGGTCGACGGCACCGTCGTGACAACCGCGATGCCGACGGTCGTCACCGCGCTCGGTGGGCTCGAACTCTACCCGTGGGTGTTCACTTCCTATATGCTGTTTACCGCAGTGACGATGCCGTTGTTCGGTCGGCTGGCCGACGCCTACGGCCGGAAGAGGCTCTTCTACGTCGGGATCGCTACCTTCGTCGCCGGCAGCGTGCTCTCGGGAGCGGCCGGCAACATGGCCGAGCTCGTCGCCTTCCGTGCAATCCAAGGTATCGGTGGTGGGGCGATGCTCGCGCTCCCCTACACCATCCTCGGCGTGATCTACCCGCCCGAACGACGCGGCTGGGCCATCGGGCTCGGCGGTTCAGTCTGGGGCGTTGCGAGCGTGATCGGCCCACCACTTGGCTACGCGATCGTTTCGACACTCGGCTGGCGTTGGGTCTTTTACGTGAACGTCCCTGTCGGGATCATCGCCGTCGCGTTCATTGCGACCACGCTCGAGGAAACGACGGGTGCGGCTACTGGTGATATCGACTATGCGGGTGCATTCGCCATCACAGTGGGGGTCGGCACGATCTTGGTCGGCCTCGAACTACTCACGACGCGACCGCTTACTGCCGGCATCGCGGTCGCGATCGGCCTCACCGCGCTCGGTGGCTTCTATCTCGCCGAACGACGGGCCAGGGAGCCGATCATTCCGCTGTCACTGTTCGGGGATCGAACTTTCCTCGCTACCATTACCGCTGGCTTCCTCACGAGCTTCGTGGTCTTCGCCGGGCTGACGTATATCCCGCTGTTCGTCCAGAGCGTTCACGGCGGCGCGAACAGCTCGGCGATCGCGGTCGTGGCGATCTCGATCGGTTGGTCGGGCATGAGCGTGCTCGCGGGCCGTGCAACCGAACGCATCGGCGAACGCCGGCTCTCGGTCGCCGGCACAACCTGTATCGTGGCGAGTTTCGCCGCAGGAGCGTTCTGGACACCCGCAACGTCGCTCATCGTGATCGTCGCCGTTGCGTTCGTCATGGGTGTCGGCATGGGGACGGTAACGCCGCCGTTGCTCACTGTCATCCAGAATCATCTTGGAACTGAACAGATGGGACTCGCGACCTCCTCCCAGCAGTTTTTTCGCCAGCTTGGCGGCGCAATGGGCGTATCCATACTCGGTGTCGTGATCACGACGCTCGCACGCGAACAACTCGCTGCCGTCCCTGGCGTGTCGACGCTCGGTGACCTCCAGCGCGTCCTATTCGAGACGAACACGCCACCGGCGGGGGCGGCCGCTGCACTAGCCAGCGGGCTCTCGTCGGCATTCGTCATATCGGCGGTCATCGGGGTCGGTGCGCTCGTGGCCGTCTTCGGGCTCCCGCGAGGGGAGAGTGGGCGTAGTGCAGACTCCGAGCAAGCCGACCCCGCTACGGACTGATGAGTTAAGCGGGTCGATGTCCGATAGTGTTCGACATCGGCGTTCATCAAACACGTCTAACCATATGAGTCGAAATAGTCGATAAGCATCAGGAGGTAGAATAGGTGTGATGTGTCCGGCATGGAGTTCGCAGCGCTCGTTCGTAGTGAATGTTCAAGAATCGGGTATCTAAGCAGCTTCTGGTAGACCGTTTCGAAGCAATCGAGCCTACCGACGCGCTGAACAACCAACGAGGAGTCGTCTGCTCTATGGCCTCGCAGAATTATCCGTCCACGGACACTCAGGTTCAGAGAGTTCCCGGAGTTAACTCGTCAAAGGTGCTCAATTATAGAAATCATCCACCCTACGTTCCCGTCGTTTTTCTCCCGGGGATGACCAGTCCTTCAGATGAGAGCCTTTATTCTCGATTCAAACAGCCAAACACCGTCTCTTCATGATACGTGATAGCCTGCCACAACAACTATGGTCTTTCATTACGTTTGTCTTCGCGCAAATGCCAGCAATCGATATCGAAACGGAAGACGGACGAAAGGAAGCACTGGAAAGAATGCTCAGGATCCGCGAGTTCGACACCAAAGTTGGGGAGTACTTTGCGGACGGGGATATTCCGGGGTTTGTACACCTCTACGTCGGTGAAGAGGCAGTTGGTGTCGGAGCATGTGCCGCCTTAGAAGAGGATGATTACATTACCAGCACACATCGAGGACATGGCCACTGTATCGCGAAGGGTCTCGATCCGAAGTTGATGATGGCAGAAGTATTTGGGAAACGCGAAGGATACTGTAACGGCAAGGGCGGGTCGATGCACATCGCTGATGTAGATTCGCACATGCTCGGAGCGAACGGGATCGTTGGTGCAGGCCCACCGCTTGGAACCGGCGCGGCCCTGAGCATCACTCAGAAAGACGAGGACCGGGTTGCACTCTCGTTTTGCGGAGATGGCGCTGTCGCACAAGGACAGGTGCACGAAGCAGTAAATCTGGCTTCTGCGTGGAATCTCCCCGTGATTTTCCTCGTCGAGAACAACCAGTACGGCGAAGGCACACCGGTTAGCGACCAACACAACGTCGAGAACCTCAGTGACACAGCTGCGGCATACGATATTCCGGGTATCAATGTCGACGGGATGGATATTACGGCCGTAAACGAAGCTGTCGAAGAAGCACGGAAACGGGCTCGGGACGGTGCTGGTCCGACGTTCATCGAAGCAGATACCTATCGCTTCCATGGTCACTTCGAAGGCGATCAGGAGCTCTATCGCGACGAAGAGGAGGTCGAAGAGTGGCGAAAGCGCGACCCGATCGATGCATTTTCCGAACGCCTCATCGACCGCGATGAGCTCACCGATGATGAGCTAGAGGAGATGCGAACGGACATCGAGACGGAGATCGAGGAGGCTCTCGAGTACGCTATGGATGCGGATGATCCATCCCCAGAAGAAGCGTACGAAGATATGTTTGGAGAACGAGTGCCGGACATCGACTTGTTCGTAGAGCAAGCGAACGCACGTGCCGATGGCGGCACCAGGGGAGGTGGGTTCTGATGGCGAGCGCACAGCTCGAAGCTCAGGAGACGGAAACGATGACGATCCGGGAGGCCATCAGGGAGACCATGCGTGAGGAGATGAATCGGGACGATGATGTCTTCCTTATTGGCGAAGATATCGGAGTGATGGAAGGGGTCCTCGATGTGACTGGAGACCTCTACAATCAGTTCGGACCCGAGCGAGTACGTGATACACCGATTTCGGAGGCAGGAATCATCGGTGCAGCGACGGGTGCAGCAGCGACCGGGTCGCGACCTGTTGCTGAACTCATGTTCTCGGATTTCATTGGCGTCGCGATGGAGCAGATAATGAATCAGATGGCGAAGATGCGTTATATGTTTGGCGGCAAGATCGAGATGCCAGTGACGGTGCGTGCCACCGAGGGGGGTGGCATGGGCGCCGCGAGCCAACACTCCGGAACCGTTCACACGATGATCGCTCACTTCCCGGGACTGATGGCCGTCACACCTGGAACGCCTGCAGCCGCGAAAGGCTTGCTCCGGACGGCAATCCGATCGGACGACCCAGTGTTCTTCTTCGAGAACAAGATGATCTACGAGCAAGAAGGGGAGGTACCGGTCGATGAAGACTTCACCATCCCACTCGGCGAAGCAAACGTCGAGCGAGAAGGAGAAGATGTCACTGTCGTCGCGACTCAGCGCCTCGTTGGCGAGTCGTTATCAGTCGCCGACGAACTCGACGGCGAGACTGATGTAGAGGTGATCGACCTTCGATCACTCTACCCCCTCGATACGGATACTATCGTTGAGAGTCTGAACAAAACGGGACGAATGGTTGTTGCTGGAGAGAGCCCGCTCTCCTATGGGGCACAGGCGGAAGTGGTCTCACGGGCCGTCGAAAACGCCTTCTACAGTCTCGATGCCCCGATCCAGCGTGTAGGGGTTCCGGATACCCACATGCCGTTCAGTCCATCGCTCGAAAACGAGGTGCTTCCGGATTCGGACGACGTTCGCAACGCTATCGAACGAATAGCTTGAGGCTAGCGATTCGTGTCTCATCTTGGAGTTATCGTCAATCCTGCTGCGGGTCGCGACATCCGTCGGCTAACCGGCGGAGCGACCGTCGTTGACAATCACGCGAAGCGCCGTGTTGCAGAGTGTGTTCTTGCGGGACTCACCGTCGTCTCGGATCCACCAGAAGTAACACTAATGCCCGACAAATCAGGAATCGCAGCGAGCGTTATCGAGAACGCACCAGAGAACGTTTCTGCAGATCTACTCGACATGTCTCCCACTGGAAGAGCGGCAGATACCCGCAGAGCTGCCGAGCGTTTTCAGGCACATGCGGATGCACTCATCGTCCTCGGAGGTGACGGGACGACTGGTGATGCAGCGCTTGGGTGTGATGATCTTCCACTCCTTTCGGTATCCACTGGCACGAACAATGTCGTTCCATCCGCTATCGACGGAACCGTGGCTGGAGCCGCAGCAGCACTCGTTGCGACCGATGCTGTCGACAAAGAATCGGTCACCTATTGCCATCAGATGGTTGAAGCACGTACCGAATCGGATGATTCGGTGACTGGACTCGCAGCGGTCGAACTCTCCGATCGCTCGTTCGTTGGAACGCGGGCGTTACTCGATCCGGATGAGCTACTCGGCGGAATCGTTTCCCGAGCGAATCCATCGGCTATCGGTTTGAGTGGTGTTGCAGGGGCTTTCGGTTCGCTCGCCCCGGACGAACCTGATTCGATCGGGCTCCGTCTTGCTGATGTCGAGATGTGTGACCGTACAGCGAGAGCGATCGTCGCACCTGGTATCGCAACCGAATTCGGTGTTGCGGAGTTTCAGCGCATCTCTGATGGGAGCTCAATGACTGTCGAGGTGGATGATGCCGTAATCGGTGCCGACGGCGAACGTGAACTCGAGGTCACCAACGAAACTGTCGAGTTTTACCCGGTGCCCGATGGTCCACGACTCATCTCGTACGAAGCAGTGCTCGACCGTGCAGCGGAAAACGAGGTTTTAGCCCCGAACTCATTTGGGAATCGGTAAATCCGGCGTTCGGCGTCCCGCTCCAGACTCTATTGGAGCTGAGTTCGCTATTGGTGTCAAGGAACTGAAAAGGACGCCCCTAATGGAGCCTCCGAACTATACCGATTTGAAGAGCAACGCCATCGGATTCTCGATGTAGTTCGTGAGTGTCTCAAGAAAGCGTGCTGCGTCTGCCCCATCAACGACTCGGTGGTCGAAAGAGAGATCGAGTGGCAGATGCTTTCTGAACGCAACTTCGTCTCCATCAGGAACTGGACGCTGTTGTATCGCGTTGACACCGAGGATCGCGACTTGGGGTGGGTTGATTATCGGATCGAACGATTCGACGCCCAACACCCCAAGGTTCGTCACGGTGAACGTTCCGCCTTGAAGGTCGTCCATCGTGTACTCACCAGAGAGTGCTTTCTCCGTCAGTTCTCGGCGCTGAATCGCGATCTCATCGACGGTTTTGTTGTTCACACCGGGGACGACCGGCGTGATTAGGCCTGCTTCGACGTCAACCGCGACTGAGATGTTGTGCTCTTCGTAGAGACGATGCATATCGTCCTCGAAAGTCGCGTTGAATCCAGGATGTTCGGAGAGGCTGGCAGAGAGAGCGAGCAAGAGGAGGTCGGGCATCGAAATCTCTGTATCGAACGCGTCTTCAGCCGCCTCTACAGCATCGAGGAAGGCTTCGACCTCCACCTCCCGGTGTTCGGTGACGTGGACCGCATTCTGATAGCTCTGGCTGAGTCGGCCAGCAATCGTTCGGCGCATGCCATCAAACGCCTTCTCCTCCCGAAGAGTACGTTCCGCGGGTCCGGCCTGAGCTTCAGCCGAGGGTTTGGATGCTTCATCTCTGGATGGACTGGTGCCGCTCTCGTCAGCCGCTAGCTGTACATCAGATTCAGTAATTCGTCCGTTCGTGCCAGACCCATCGAGAGTCTCGATGTCGATCCCATGCTCCCGTGCGAGCTGACGAACACGCGGTGCAGCGAAAGTACGGCCGGCTGCTGGTTCCGATTCACTCACAGCCTCAACGTCGTCGGCTGTGATCGCTCCCTGCGGTCCCGAACCATCTACCTCACTAAGGTCGACACCGAGGTCGTCGGCACGCTGCTTTGCCCGAGGTGAAGCCCTCACTTGGTCTGCACTCTGTTCATCATCGGTGCTTTCGACGTCATCAGCAGTGATTGCCCCTTGCGGCCCTGAACCATTCACAGCAGCGAGGTCCACACCGAGCTCCTCAGCACGCCGCTCCGCCCTCGGTGAGGCCCTTACGTCCTGCTCTCCATCATCTATACTCGCCGCTTGTCCATCGTCTGAGGCCGTTGATTGTTCGGTAGTATCACTTTCGTCAGCTTCGGGCTCTGCAGACTCTGAAGACCCCTCTCTTTCGAATTCGGCCTCGAGGTCGGCGATATCCTCATCTTCACCTGCGATGATAGCGATAGGAGTACCTGGAGAAACGGTTGCACCCTCTTCGACCTCGATCATCCGGAGAATACCTCCCTCACGGGCATCGACATCAGCAACACTCTTCTCAGATTCGATCTCGGCGACCGGTTCGTCCTCTTCGATCGGATCCCCCTCATCGAAGTACCAGTCGAGAATCGTCCCTTGGTCCATCTCCAAACCCAGCTTCGGCATCTTGACAACGTATCCCATGACACTCTATGTGCATCCAAGATACTAAACATTCATTACAATCAAACTATATCATTGGATGTTAGTCGGGTGACATCCTCTCCGCCCTACCGCTTGCCTTGCGGCTCGCGCTTGAGGGAGGGGCCTTAGCGCCTGAATTTAGGTAAAAGAAGCAAAGCATGAAGCTATGCCAAAATGCGACAATTGTGGCGCGTTCGTGACTCAGCAGTATGTTCGTGTATTCGCTCCGACTGGATTTAATACCGTCCGAGTATGTCCTGACTGTCCCGACATGTTACGCGACGGTGGCGACATCCGCGAAGCGAAGAGCAACCGGCGACAGTAACTGCGTGTATACGGGTCAAGAGCCGAATTGAGTCATCACTCGAGCTAGGGTCAACCAATATGTGGAGGCCCCAAAGCGATAGCAGGTTCATCAGCTAGGTCTCTTCACCTCCAGACGATTTCTCAGAGAACATCCGAGCAGAACCATAGAGAGAAATAGATACACCTGGAATCTCACCGCCCATCGTTCGGAGCTATCTATTGCTGATACAGTACCGGTTGGTGATCTTTTGGATATTTGATTTTTCACTCGGTTCTCTCAGCTACATCCTATCTAAGTGTGAGTTCTGAATTGGGAGGAGAAGAGGCATCTCTTGAAGGAAAGGCACTTTCAGCCGACAGCTATGCCTGCCTCAAAAATCGCCCGCCGCAAAACCTATCCGGCGACTCTCTGTTGGTCCCGGGGATGGGATTAGAGATAACGCGAATAGTTAGTACGGAATTCGCCTACACCGTTCCGGACGTCGGGACGGATGAATATGGGTTCAACCTCCGATATGACCCGGGTAACGAGCTTGAACGGAAGAGTTTCGCGCTTCAGGTCGAGACCGATGGGGACGTAACCGGTGAGTTCGTTGGCGGGACGTCACCGGGGGCAGCCCAGGTCAACATGATTGCGGACTATTTGATCGGCAAGAACCCCCTCGAGCGCGAGAAACACTGGAGTGAGCTCAAACGTGCTCTTCGAAAGTTCGATGGGATGGGGATTGGACCATTGGATATCGCCTTGTGGGATCTCGCAGGCAAACGGGATGAAACTCCGATCCACGAGTTACTCGGAACGTACCGGACGGAAATCCCAGCGTATGCTTCAACCTATAGCGCCGACGACGCGGGAGGGCTCGACTCGCCCGATGCCTTCGCCGATTTTGCCGAAGAGTGCTACGAAATGGGGTACTCCGGGTTCAAAATCCATCCATGGAGTGGAAGCGACGCTGCCCGTGATATCAACCGTGAAATCGAATTAGTGACTGCCGTTGGTGAACGTGTTGGCGATCGAATGGCGTTGATGATCGACCCTGCGTGTGAGTACGAGACCTTCATGGACGCACTCCGGGTCGGGAGAGCATGTGACGAACAGAACTTCTTCTGGTACGAGGACCCCTACAGAGATACTGGCATCAGCCAGCATTCCCATCGAAAACTACGGCAGATGCTCGATACACCTCTCCTCCAAACCGAACACATCCGTGGCTTAGAGCCAAAGACGGACTTCGTCGCAAATGAAGGCACTGACCTCGTCCGAGTCGACCCGGTGTACGATGGCGGAATCACAGGTGCGATGAAAGTCGTACGAATGGCTGAGGGGTTTGGACTCGATACGGAGTTCCACGCCCCTGGCCCTGCACAGCGCCATTGCATCGCCGCGACTCGAAACACCAATTTTTACGAGCTCGCGTTGGTTCACCCCGACTGCTCCAACTCGACGCCACCAGTCTATCTCGGCGACTACGCCGATGAACTCGATAGCATTACTGGTGAAGGCTGCGTTAGTGTTCCAAACGGGCCCGGACTGGGAGTCGACTACGATTGGGATTTCATCCTCGAGAACAAGACCGGCAGTGTACACGAATACACCTAATTAGCAAAGTCTTTGCAGACCAACTCTTCACAATCAATACGGAGTCATCAATTCTGCCGTCGAACCATCGCTCGCGAACGCAGATTGTCGCTGGCAATACCCGCTCACCAGGTAGACGACCCGGCCATGAGGGTGGAGCTGCTGAACTCAGCTATACAAGCTTGTCAGCCAACAAATCGAGGTGTAAAGGGATATCCTGGTATCCCCTTTGAGATGACGCGGTCATGCCTGAAGCGGCGAGGTGGGAGATAGGGAAAACCACCTCACTTTGGGAAATGCTGATGAGCCTTCTCCCGTGCTTCAGTGGTGCCTATAGTTCTCGAGGCACCAAAGTACAGTATCGGAGCAATGAACAAATCGGGCCGGCTTGCACCGGCAGGCGGCGGTCTAGAGCGACCCCACGCTTCGCCCAGCTGCTTCGAAGTGGCCGCTCCGACTCCCGCCTCAGGAGATCACCCCAACGCAAACCCCATCGACGGCTAACGCCACCCAAACATTTTTTCTCGGCTCTTTCGTTATTTTAATTCAGATGAACCGAACGCTACTCTCGATCGTTTTCGTCGTCGTTCTTGCATTCGCGGGCTGCAGTGGTACCGACCCGGGTTCAGGAGGCACCGCCGTACCCACTGATGAAGCCAGCGGAGAGCGAACAGAGGTACCGGACACCGAAACTACGATGAGTGCCTCGACGACTACCGGAGCAACTGCAACCCCTACTCAGACCGCGACTTCAAGCGCGACTCGAACGTCGACGAGTACACAAACACCGCCACAGACTCGGACTTCAACGTCAACTGTGACGGTGACCGACACCGCGACTCCAACCCCGACACCGACTGCGACGCCGACGCCAACACCGACTCCGACCCCAACACCGACTCCGACCCCAACACCGACTCCGACCCCAACACCGACTGCAACACCTACCCCTACGCCGACACCAACTGCAACACCAACACCGACCGCGACCCCGACGCCGACTCCGACCGCAACACCAACGGCGACACCCACTCCGGAGCCCGAGGCCTCAGTACCGGATGGAATCTCGGGTGACGCTCGCCAGGCGACAGTGACGCGCGTGATCGACGGCGACACCGTCGAGGTTGAGTTCGCGGGTGGCGAGACCGACACCGTCCGATTCATCGGTGTCGACACCCCCGAGACCTCACTCGGCGATGTCTCGCCCGACGAATACGAGGGCATCCCGAACACCCAGACCGCACGCGATCACCTCTACAACTGGGGCCAGCAGGCCAGCGAGTACGCCACCAACCAACTAGAGGGTGAGACCGTGCGCGTGGTGACCGACGACGAGAGCGATCGCCGCGGAAGCTTCGGTCGCCTGCTCGCATACATCTACGTGGGTGACTCCAATTTCAACCAGCAGCTGCTCGAGGATGGCTATGCGCGGGTCTACGACTCGTCGTTCTCGCTTCGTGAGGACTTCGATAGCACCGAAGAGGAGGCCCGCTCGAACGACGTTGGAGTGTGGGATTTCGAGGTTGAGGAGACCGCGACTCCCACCCCGACACCGACGCCTGAATCCGGATCCGGCGACGGCGAGAGCGATGGTGGTAGCGGTGTCGAAACACCGACGCCGAGCGGCGACGCGAGCGATCCCTACGACTGTTCGGACTTCGACTCCCAGGAGGCCGCTCAGCAAGTCCTCGATAGCGATCCCAGCGATCCGTCGGGTCTCGACGCTGACGACGATGACGTAGCCTGCGAATCGCTCTAATCCGGGTTGGCCCCGATCACGCTTCGTCAACCTGCCCAACGAGCGCTTCTATTGAGAGGTCTACCCCTGCGAGCAGTAGCTCGGCGAGCTTCTATGCGCGGTGCTCTCGCGGGGAACCCTTAGAGATATGGATGCATCACTCCGTGGCATCACTTCGGACTGGTGCATCCAACCTCTCGACGATCTACACGACGAGTTAGTGCCGCCGATCGAGAACCCCATCCTCATTGTCGATCTGACATGTCGTCCAAACGCGAGGCTTATGCTCTCAGAGCGCTTATTATACGACTTGAGGTGGGGGATGTCCCAGTTCTTACAGGCATCACCCACGTAGCTCCTGCCTCGATATTTCAGCGCACTGCCCTACCAACATTGGACTGCGGTCTCGTTACTAGACAGCGGTGAATCCCTGTTCTCCACCGCAGTGAGGGCAGCTGAACGGTGGGTTGTTGTCCTCGGTAGCGACGGTCTCGCCGCAGTCATCGCACTCGAACTCTGTCTGGAGTCTCTCGTTGTCTTCGTCCATATAGGGGATCTTTTGCTCCACGGGCTTGAGGGATCTGCACGCGAACTCGATGCTGCCCGCCCACGACCTCCTCTCTAACCCATAGTTTTGAGAAAAAAGGCAGTTCTTGAGGTACCCGTAGTCGGACTCAGCACTATCGGGCGATGGGGTCGTCAGGTGAGCAGTATCCGAGTCGACTGGGAACGGAGCCAAGAAATGGACTGGTTGAGTCGGAGTGAGAGCGCTGAATCTACGAGACAGAGATGACACGATTACACACCGAACAGGGAGGGTGTATTACTCTGGCCGCCGCCAGGTCCGTTCGTGATACCCTGTCTCTGCGCCACACCCCGGGCAGATCGTGATTGGCATACGATGGCGTTTCATCGGGGATTGGTTGTCAACCTCCCATGTGGCTCACATAGTACGTGATCTTGGACCGAACGTCGTAATCGACTTACACCAAATCTGAGAATGCTCGTACCCAGTTTCACGCCGCGTTGTTGGGCATCGGAGTGGGAGGTTCGAGGTGTTTATCTACGGCAGTGGTAGCAGACCCCGCCTCCGATGAATGGTCTCCCCATTCCTTTCTTACATTTCCTACAGGTTTCTGTCCCGGTACTTTGACCGACTCCGTTGTTCCCTGGCATGGCACCAGGTGTGGATGACAGTCACCCACGTATAACGATGATGAATCACTGTGGACCACTTGTGAACGCTTATCCGGTCAAATCACGGGACTTTCTCCTTGCACGATGTGGATCCGAATAGGGTCGTAACCGATGAATCCAAGCCGTACTGTCTCGGATATGTGTGATCGGGTACTGGGAGCGACGGTCGCAAAACAATGCAGGGTGTGTGGTTTGCAACCTTTATCCCGGTAGAACGCTTCCCCGATCGGCGACGAAACCGATGAAGACACAGTACTACACAGCAACGAGCATCGACGGGTATCTCGCCGATAACGAGAACTCACTCGACTGGCTCTTCCAGTTCGGTGAGATCGAGGGTATGGAGGACGACTATCCCCAGTTCGTAGACCAGGTGGGTGCTTTGGCCATGGGTTCGACGACCTACGAGTGGATCATAGAGCACGAAAACTTGCTGGAGGACCCTGAACAGTGGCCGTATGAGATTCCGGCGTGGGTATTTACTACTCGGGAATTACCGATAGTCGATGGTGTGGACATTCGCTTCGTACAAGGGGATGTTGCACCTGTTCACGAAGAGATGGCAAAGGCCGCCGACGGCAAGAACGTCTGGCTCGTTGGAGGCGGTGATCTCGTCGGCCAATTCCACGATCGTGGTCTCCTTGACGAGATCGTTCTCACCGTCGCGCCCGTCACGCTCGGTTCGGGTGCGCCACTCCTGCCGCGCAGGATCACTGAACCGCCCCTGAAATTGACCAACGTCCGAAGATATGACGATGTCTTTGCAGTTTTGACGTACGAGGTGTAACGTGTCGGAGTGAGAAGTCGATCCGCGGTACGTGACGGATCAACGAAATAGTTGAGAGCGTCCGCACTACCTCGAACGAACACAACCGGATGGATCATGAGCGAAAGGCGACTCGGGGAATACCGCACTTTCCAAGCGCCAGCCGAACTCGATTGGTCCCTCGTCACCGGAAGAGACGAAGAGAACGCTCACTGATGGCCAGAGCCAGAACAACCAGAACAGCATCAATACCCGCAATGGGTCGAGCGATTCGGAGACAGATCCCGGCAACCCAATGAGACCGGAATACCACAACGTACTCCACGGCACTCCCACAAAAGCGCTCAAGAAGGCGACGATGCCCACTCCGGCCGAAACCTTTGTGGCCTGAGGAGTTCAGTGCTCAATAAGAGGGGTGCATGCTGCCAAAGCCGGTGACGAACCACCGGCTGAGGCGGCAGTCAGCGTCAGAGTTCGATTCCGTGAGGTATCTCCGGCTTCAAAGTCATCCGAGCGTCTCGCCATCATAGCTATTTGTGAGTCCGCCAAGGANTTTCCATATAACTCACAGAAAGGGTGTGTTCATTGAGTGGGTCTCGATACCCCACGAGGCCTTTGGAAGGAAATACGGTTCCAGACCTATCCATTGAGGATAGTTCCGCCGTTGAGGTGGAGGGTTTGACCACTCATGTACGACGAATCTTGGGAAGCAAGGTATACGTAGGCCGGGCCGAGCTCGGAAGGTTGGCCGGCACGGCCCATTGGGACGTCCTCTCCGAACTGTTCGACGACTTCGGGGTCGTACTGACCCATTGTGGCTGGAATCAAGGGCGTCCAGATCGGACCCGGTGCAACCTGATTGACCCGGATCCCCTGCCCAACCACTTGTTGGGACAACGACCGGGTGAATCCGGCGATCGCACCCTTGGTCGAGGAGTAGTCGACTAGCATATCGTTACCGACGAAAGCGTTGATCGACGTCGTATTGATCACTGTATCGCCATCGTCCAGATGAGGAAGGACAGCTCGCGTGAGATAGAAGTAGCCGTGGATATTGATGTTGAAGGTCTCTTCCCACTGTTCGTCAGTGATCTCGGTGAGATCGGTCTTGACGACTTGCTGAGCGGCGTTGTTGACCAAAATGTTGATCCCACCGAGTGTGTCGAGTACTTTTTCGACGGCGGCTTGGCAGAAGGCGCTATCGCGCACATCTCCGTCGATCAACAGGCATTCTTGACCCTCGTCTTCGACCATCTCCTTGGTAGTCTGAGCGTCTTCATGCTCGTCGAGATAGAGAGCGGCGACGTCCGCTCCTTCCCTGGCGAAATGAGCGGCGACGGCACGCCCGATACCGCTATCACCACCAGTCACTACTGCAACTTTTCCCGCAAGCTTGTCGCTTCCGTTGTAGCTGTTGCGGATGAAATCCGCGGGTGGTTGCATCTCGTCCTCGGTACCCGGTTGGCGATCCTGCTTCTGTGGACCGATCTGTTCCGCTTTCTCCGCGACTCTTTTTTCTTCCATAATCGAGATCGACTCGAGGATGGGAACCTCTAGAGGGAAAGAGGATAGCCTGCAAGTGCCAGACACACCGTAGAAGCGACAGGAATGGGAACTTCTCAACGGAACATACTATGGTGTCTTCTGGACACTATGAAGGCGGTATTGGAAGTAACAACATAGGACCTCATTTGTTGGTCGCTATGCGTCGATGACCGTTTTCACGGTTTCTAACCCACCATCAGCAGCACCGCTGTGCTTCGACCGGCAGTTCGTATCTTCCGAAACAGAAACGCGAGTCTTCGTTATGTGTGAGGTGAAATATGGAGAAGACACAGGCTACTTTCCAGTAAGACGGACTTCGTGGGTCTTTGCGTGGTCGAGTGCAGCGAACAGCGTTTCACCCGCCCATTCACACTCGGTACATTCGTAACGTGGCATACCAGAGGCTATACTTCGTCGCGGTCGGTGTACGTATAGCGGCGTGTGATTACCTCGTCCTCGAATTCATGGAAATCAGCGAATCCGAACCGGACCTGCTCGCCATATCGATTCCCTGTGAATGAACCCCGGACTGCCGCGGTGGGCCCCTCAACTACTATACTGTGAATCTCGTGAGTGCCATCTTCAAGCGGGCGACCCGATTCGTAGAACTCCCTGAGCGCACCCCGTCCTTCGATAGTAGGCTGTCCCGGTCGCTCGTAGTAGACATCTTCAGCGAACAACTCCACGAGGTCGTCATAGCGGTCCGCGTCCACGAACTCGTAATACCGCCGTACTACTGACTCCGGGCCAGTCGTAGCCATGCCTCGAAATATTGACTGGAGCTGTTTAAACTGCCGTGGAGGGTGTCGACCACGGTCTCGATAGCACGA
This sequence comes from Halococcus salsus, assembly GCF_009900715.1. Lineage (NCBI taxonomy): Archaea > Methanobacteriati > Methanobacteriota > Halobacteria > Halobacteriales > Halococcaceae > Halococcus > Halococcus salsus. The sequence continues at coordinate 13,092 of NZ_JAAAJC010000006.1, read as the reverse complement.
TCGCATTGTCGGGAGAGACAGGAGTGGTCACCTCCGCTGAGTTGCCCGCTGGGAAGCGTCTCGATCGAGACCTCCCCTACAATTTCTACTACATCACCGAACGGGTATGCGACCTCTTTGATCGAAGCACTATCCTCGATAAGGGAGTCTGGCGAGATACGTACACTCAAGTGAAGAAATCGGAGGATATCGAACGGTACGAAGAAGTCACTCGTCTATAGCATCGATGACAACCATTGACTTATGACTGAAACTCTTCGCGGTCTCGTGCGGTCAGAACCCATCCATCGGATAGCCTATCATTGATCGCGCTCGTGAGTCCAGACATGAGTGCCACTGTCGAGCCTCATATTCTCCCGATGGACAGCACCAGCCACGCCAAATGTATCTGGAGAAGGCCCTGATGACACCACCAGATATCGATGCACTCGTCTTCGATGTCTTTGGAACGGTCGTAGACTGGCGAAGCGGTGTGATCCGCGACGGGGAGAAACTCGGCGCAGAGCGGGACGTCGATGTGGACTGGGCAGCCTTTGCGGACGCCTGGCGCGATGAGTACCAACCATCGATGGACCGGGTTCGTGAGGGCGACATCCCCTGGCGAAACCTCGATGCCCTCCATCGTGATTCACTGGAAACGCTCCTCGATCGGTTCGGTATCGAGGCGTTCACCGAGGCCGACAAGGAATGGCTCACAGGCGTGTGGCATCGCCTCGACCCATGGCCGGATTCGATACCGGGTCTTCGCCGACTTCGTGCCGAGTATCTCGTTGCGACCCTCTCGAACGGGCACGTCCGATTGCTTGCGAATATGGCTAAACGTGCGGGAATTCCCTGGGACCTCATTCTCTCCGCTGAGCTCTCGGGTCACTACAAACCCGCCGAGGAGGCTTACCTGAGAGCGGTCGAACTGCTGGACGTGACGCCCGACGAAGTCATAATGGTGGCTGCTCACGAGACGGACCTCGAGGCCGCAAGCGAAGCGGGTCTCCGAACAGCGTACGTCCACCGACCACTGGAATGGGGGTCAAGCGAGTCTAGGTCGACGAACGAGCCCTCCAATTCAACGGCTGAGATAGTTGCCGATGACCTCGAGGATCTCGCCGTCGCTCTTGATGTGTGAAATAGCGAACCTGATTGGTCACTATCGGTCAATGAAAGGAGATGTCTCGAAGCTCTGCCCGGAAGAATGGCTCGTACGCATCGGTTCCGAACCCCCAGCCCACCTCTAATCGGGAGGGGATCGTGAGATCGTCGACGGTTCGCTCACGCTCGATGGCTGCTCCGAACGGACGCATTTCGCCGGTATCCACATCAAGACGGAGTGTTTCGACGGATTCGACCGCCCCCTTCTCGTCAATCGTTATGGTGAGCGATTCCTCAACGGCCGGAAGCGTCACGCGCGCCCGTCGGTGGTCGATCCCCTCCCACTCGGCTCCCATTGCCGGAAGAAGGCTCGTGGGGAGCCAAACTGACTCGGCGAGAAACCGACCGGCCGACGAATGGTCGATGGCTGCCCCGCCAGAACGAACGATGGGAACGAGACCAGCCAGGGCAAATCGCTGCCCACCGGTGCCATCAACGTGGAAATCGGCTCCCGAAAACTCGAGACTGGGACCGAACTGAACGTTCGGTCGCCAAACGAACCCACGCTGTGCAGCCAGTGTCTCCTCGGCGTCGAATGCCAGCCAGCGCTCGCCGAGACGGAGCTGGCCCTCCATCGTCAACTCGACCCGACGGGCGAGTGGTGTATCAGGTGCAATGGCATGACGAAAATAGCGCTGAGCTGCCTCCGGAAGGCTTTCGATCAAGGAAGGATCGAACATATCGTCAGCTGTCCGTTCGCTCCTGAGTGCTCGTCGATGGTTTCTGAGCTTCCATCGGTCGCGGATCTGAACAGCGCCTAAGACACCACCAATTCCAGCAAGAGCGAGCATGACGCGACGTGAGGTGGTCAACTCAGGCATACACTGACAGTTCGGTTTCTACCGGGAATATCTTCGGGCCGAAATAAGAGATGACTTCTCAACCGAATGGTTGGCTGCTCCGTCTTGATTTTCGGTACCGGTGCTTCGAACACTGACCTCTCATAGATCGGATGACCGAGACGAACGACAGACCAAGACAGACGGCTGACACCCTCTCGGAGCGTGTGTTCGTCGTGTGGTCAACTATTCGTCCATAAGGTCACTCGGAAGCCCGGTGGCCCGTGTCGCCGAACTCGACTGGACCGACCGGAGGAATCGAATCAGGAGGGTGAAACCATTCAGTGGTCGGGTAGTAGTTTTCCCGGATTCAAGATTCCGTTAGGGTCAACTGCTGCTTTTATCTCCTGCATCAAATCTACTCCTGCAGCGTGTTCTTCTCGCATGAACTTTCGCTTCCCGATGCCCACTCCATGCTCACCCGTCGAAGTTCCGCCCATCGAGATAGCCGCACGCACCATCCGATCGTTGAGTTCGGTCGCACGTTCGAATTCCTGCTCATCGTCGAGGTCCGCGATCGGAAGGAAGTGGAGGTTGCCATCGCCTGCGTGGCCGACACATGGTACAGTGAGATCGAGTTCTTCCGACAATTCGGCAGCCTTACGCACAATATCTGGATATTTCGAAACGGGAACAACTACATCACCGATAAACGCAACGGTTGCATCCGAGCGGTACTCACAGGCTGCCGGGTAGACGTTCCGTCGCGCTGACCATAGTCGAGCCATCTCTGCCTCGCCAGCGGTTTCAAATGCGACACAGTCAGCAGCTTCACAGGATGCCTTCACAGTGTCGAGGTCTGCAGTTACGCCATTGTTCGTCCCATGGAGTTCGATCAGAAGCTGGGGCGATATTGGCAGGTCCGCATCGTCAGTCTCGTTCAAAAGACCAGCTGCACCGCTGTCAAGATACTCGATAGCACCGGGTGTGAGTGGGCTGGCCATGATATTTGCGACGGCTTTGCCCGCAGCGCCTCGGGTGGGGAAGGTGGCGAGTGCAGCCCGGCGTTCAGCAGGAAGCGGCTCGAGCGCAAGCGCAACCTCAGTTACGATACCGAGTGTTCCTTCGCTCCCCACAAACAAGTCTTTGAGTTGGTAGCCGGACGATGACTTCGCAACGTCTCGACCACACTGAACTGTCTCGCCATCCGCCAGCGCGACTGTGAGACGACGGATGTGATCACCAGTCACACCGTATTTGACGGCGTTCAGTCCACTAGCGTTGTTCGCTACCATCCCACCGACAGTCGCGAGATCACCGGCAGCGATTCCGGGGGCGAAACGGAGTCCGTGTAACTCCAACTTGCTGTTCAACTCATCGTAAATAACACCAGGTCCGACAACAGCGAGTCGATCCGCCGGCCGAATCTCCACGCTGTCCATTGGGAGTGTGTCGAGGACGACACCACCCTCAACCGGTATTGGGTTCCCCTCGATGCTCGACCCACCACTTCGCGGTGTGACAGCTACCCCACGAGCATGACATGCCTCGAGCACGGTCGAAACGTCACCTGCAGACATCGCACGAACAACCCCATCCGGATAGTGGGCCGTATGGGGTCCCTCATCGTGACTGTATGCCTCTAGAGTCGCTCTATCAGTTACGACACTGCCCTCAACGCTGAGATCATCGAGAAAGCTGACATCGTATTCCCCATCAGGCGTCATTGGTACTCTGTTCAGTAGCAGAAGGAAAAGCGTTGTTCACACAGTACACTCTCTATTGTGGTTCTTTCACTGCTTTTCAGGTTGGTACCGCTGACTCCTCCGCGTCGTCGCTTTTGCGAGCGAAGTATGTTGCCAATAGCGGACCCACGATGAGCATCCAGACGCTGAATAGTGCAGGAAGGAGTGACGAAAGCGGCGTAAAGAACGTAACAGCTAGGGCAGTTGCTAACCCGGAATTCTGGAGTCCAACCTCGAAGGTACACGCCCGGACCCGGTCGGTGGGCATGTTTGCTGCGCGACCAACGGCGTATCCAGACGCGAGGCCGATGGTATTGTGTATGACCATTGCTGCGAGTGCAAGCAGACTCACGCCGAATATGGTCTCTGCATTGAGGCCAACTACGGCTGAGACGATAACGACGATAGCTGCAACACTGATCGACGGAAACACGGTAAGGCTCGCTTCAGCCACGTTGGGTGCTCGTCGGTCCAGGAGTTGGCGAATGACGATTCCAGAGATAACTGGGAGCAGAACGATGAGCAGAATTTCTTCGGACAATTGAGCGAACGTAACCTGGATCTCCGACCCAGCCAGGAAAAGTACCCATGCTGGCATGATGATGGGTGCCGCAATGGTCGTTAACGAGGTGATCGCAATTGAAAGTGCGACATCACCTTTAGAGAGGTATGTCATCACGTTCGAAGACGTTCCGCCGGGTGATGCACCAAGCAGAATGATGCCAATTCCTATCTCCGGTGGCAGACTGAAGGCCTGCACCAACAGATATGCGGCCAGTGGCATGACTAACCACTGGGCAAGAGCACCGATGAAAACGTCTCGGGGACGCTCGATGATACGTTTGAGATCTGGAGGGGTGAGTGTCAAACCCATCCCAAGCATCACGATGCCCAGTAGGAGTGAGATATACTCTCCAAGCCAGCTGAATGCCCCTGGTTGGTACAACGCAAGCACCGACGCTGCGATCACCCATACAACGAAATATTTGTTTATAAATGACGTGACCTGTTCCAACCTATTTTGCCAAGACATTTGTTACCAAGAAAACCCACATATCTATTGAGAATATAACTACTGGTTCTTGCCCGAGAAACGGAGTAGCGATAGTAACAATCGAGTAGTAGTTTGGAAGAACTGCTCCCTCCCCTTATACAGTCATAAGGAATACATGAGTTGGGTTGGCAATAAGGTACATGGAGAAGATGTTGAGCGGCAAAACCGCTGTCGTCACAGGTGGGGCAAGTGGAAACGGTCGTGCGATCTCGTCGCTGTTCGCAGAAGAGGGCGCAGACATCGTTATCGCCGATATCCAGAAAGATCCCCGTGAGGGCGGTGAACCGACTCACGACCGGATCGAAGCAAATACTAATGCGAACGCGACGTTTGTTGAGTGCGATGTTACCGATTACGAAGCACTGAAGGATGCAGTAGCGGCCGCCGACGAATTCGGCGGCATCGACACGATGGTGAACAATGCGGGCGTTTTCCGCGCTGAAGAGTTCCTCGAGGAGGGTGACGACATCTTCGATATGATCATGGACATCAACGTCCGTGGAACCTACTACGGCTCGCGTGCGGCCGCCAATGCCATGGTGGATAACGGCGGGGGCAGTATTATCAACCTCTCAAGCGTTGCTGGCCTCGAAGGGTCAGGAGAGTTCATCAGTTACTGTGCTTCAAAAGGCGCAGTTCGCCTGATGACGTACTCGCTCGCTTCACTGCTTGGACCCGAGGGCGTTCGAGTCAATGCTATCCACCCAGGACTGATCGAGACATCAATGACCACCGAGGACGTACCGATCTTCGGGACTGACAAAGAGGCAGGATTCGTCGGGCAGATTCCGAGTGGACGCGGCGGTACGGCAGAGGACGTTGCAAAGGGAGCGCTCTTCCTCGCCTCGGATCTCAGTGATTCCGTCAACTCCGAGTCACTCGTCATCGACGGGGGGATGACGAACTCCCAGTAGCGAAATCACCATTTGTATATACAGTTGAGCAAACCAACGAACTCCGCGGAATGGATGGTGCAGAGTAGGGTACTGACCACCAATGGAGAGCTGAATATGATGTCGAGTTGGCTCTCAGGAATACACCACGACCACGTCTTAACAACCGGCGAATCGGATTTTCCTTCTCGGTCCCAGAGGTCTGAGCAAGGGGAGAAACACTATTATCTTTGATGTACTATCGACGGTTATGAGCACTCGATCCGCATCACGTCAATCGCGATGCTTGAAATGTGGGTTCGAAGCGGATTCCGGTAGTGAGAAATGGAAACGAGTTGACGCGCCGCCGTTCGGCAGTCTTACACAGTGTCCGGAATGCGGCAGCACCAATATACTCAGTCGGTCACGAGACTAGCAGCTGTTCTGCAGCTTCCGAGAAGCTTGAGAACGGAAATGAGCAGAGATCTGACATTCAGGATCACCCAATGCTTAATCGAATTGCCAGTGAGTACCAATAGATGAACCGCCGGAAGTTCCTCCGAGCAGCAGGGTTGGTCGGTATTGCCGGCGCGAGCGGCTGTTCGACACCGTTCGACCCGCTCTCGGAACCGAATCGAAGCAATGCTAGCGGGTCGGGTGGAACATCGACACCTGAGCTGACACCAACCCCCGAACCTCCAGAGACTCGTTCGGGGACAGCATTGACGGGTGTCTATGCCGGCGGCGACGACATCGTGGGGAGTCTGGAAAGCTACAGTAGTTGGCTCGGCCAGAAGCCGGCAGTCGCAGTCGTTTTCCTCGATGCGTTTGGGCCAGCGAGCGCAAAGCAGGGATTCGTCGAAGGTGCGCTAACGAACGTCTGGAAAGCGGGTCACGTGCCACTGATATCCTGGCAACCGTTCGGGCAACAGAGCAACGAAACTAGTGAGACGATCGAACGTGCGATCGCAAACGGAGAGTACGACGACCAGATCGATGAATGGGCAAGCCTGCTCGAGAGCTGGGCACGACCACGTGGTGGCGACATCCGCGGGCGGCGATTCTACTTTCGGCCGGCCCACGAAATGAACGGGAACTGGTTCCCATGGAGTGCAGTCGATTCAACACGTATTGAAGCAACCGCATCTCCCGAATCGGGTAATGAGGGAGGAGAGGATCCAACTGCCGGCACTCCCGAAGACTACATCGGAATGTGGCGTCAGCTTCACGGACGATTCTCCGAGACCGCACTCGCGGCATCGAATATCCAATGGATATGGTCGCCGAATGCGGATGAAATCGGCGGTATTCGTGCTGAACGCTATTACCCCGGCGATCAGTTCGTCGATTGGGTCGGTCTTGATGGGTTCAATTTCGGTGGGAGTCAGCGATACTCGAGCGGGCAGTCAGACTGGCGCTCTCCTGAGGAGTTGTTTGGCTCGATGTTGGGCCGGATTCGCGAGTTGACCAGTAAACCGGTGGCTTTCACTGAGTTTGCTTCCTCGTCAGTTCCTGACTCGGGCGATGGACACGAACCTCAACAGAAAGCCCAGTGGATCGAAGACGCTTTCAGCTACGTTTCAGAGAACGATATCAAGATGACCTGCTGGTTCAACGTCGACAAGACAGGCCAAGATGAGACCGACTGGGCGGTCTTCGGTGGTGCGCGAGGTACATCTCAGGTCACAGTCGATGGGGAACAGTATCCAGCGTACGAGAGCTACAAAGAAGCCATCACAGCCAGTGAGTATCTCAATTCGTTACCGGATTATCCACCACTTTTGACCGACGACGAGTTCGCCGGCCAGTTCTGAATTCTCCGGAAGACCTCATTATTGGTTATTGAATCACCCATTTTTTGGCTCCCTCCTTTTCTCCAGAGCTGTCCAATGACAATTCGCCAGAGGGGAGGACAGTCGCTCAGCGGTGGAGTATTAGGAGCGATTGTCACGCCAGATATGGAACCATGCTTTTGTCCGCCACGGGGGACTCTACGACTTCGGCGGGCGGTCGTTCTCAAGCTGGGATACTGATTGAAGCCTCGTCACCCACAGCGGCGCAAGGTTCGAAATCCTCACTGCGGCACCACCCCGAATACTTCAAGGCCGGTACCGACGAACGTCAGAAACCCAGCGGGGATAGAGAGTATAGAGAGACAAGACGCTAATATCGATTATGGAGGAGCTTCGTACTATTCCAACCCATCTATGGGTTTAGTGTTGAAGTGGTTTAACTACCAGGGAATGTGTTTAAGATGACTAAAGTGTTGAATAATAGAAGGAAGGAGTATGAACTGTCCCATCTGCGATGTTTCGCTTACAGATGACCGCCCGAGATATCACATTACACTTGGTATCGTAGATAGCAGTCGTTCGTCGACAGCACTTCCCACTCGAGGTTCTACTACGGTTCAAGTTTGTAAGGACTGCTGGAATGACTTCAGAACAAAACTCTCCTGACGATACGCATAAATTTCGCTATCTACGAGAAATTCTATACAACTCACTGCCCCCCTTCGAAGTCATTGAGTCGGCCTCTCTGTAAGGAATCGCTCCCGGAAGAACAGCCCCATTATTTTATTATTCTTGAATCGGAGAGGGAAAGAGTCGGTAAGTTGTTCAATAGAGAGGGAAGTCTGCGCACACTGCTTCAAGCAGTACCAAGGCGATCTCCACAATCCACATTAGGTGTTGTCTCCAAAGTGGGGATGTCAGCTGCTCTCATTGTGAACGAGTGATTCGAAATTCACATCTGTCACCTCGAATCGTGCCCCTCCGGCCTGACTCTCAGTGGCCGTGATAGTCCATCCATGTCCTAGAGCGATTTGTTTCACAATCGTGAGACCGAGTCCGTTCCTATTGGGTTCGGTTGTCGATCCCGACTCAAATATTTCCTCTCGATCGGATGGTGGGATCCCTGGCCCCGTATCCTCGAAGTAGAGAGACGATTCAGTTGTTCCAACATGAATCACCACATCATCATCCGTGTGATCGACTGCGTTTCGGAGCAGGTTTTCGACCAACTGCTGGAAGAGTTCTGGATCGGCTTCCAGCACCCGAGAGTTGTCGATATGGAGTTTTGCTTGATTTGCGTCGATGGTTTGCCAAGCCTGACGCACGACCTCCTCGAAGGGGAGAGGCTGAGTCGCACCGATCTGAGCATCGTTTTCCACAAGGGTGACTATCTGCCCAAGGAGGACATCCATCTGATCAAGCGAACTGGACACTTTGTCTATATACGACTCCTCGTGGTCTTCGTGATAGAGATCGATGAAGCCTTTCGCCGCACTAAGGGGCTCACGGAGGTCGCGCGTTATCATTGTTTGAATATCGCTGAGCTGTCCGTTTCGCTGCCGTAGTTCTTGCTCGCGCTTTTTCAGGTCCGAGATGTCGCGAGCGGTAACGACGTAGCCTTGAATGAATCCATCATCAAAGAGGTTCTTGCCCCGTGCTTCAACGACGCTCCAGCCACCTTCCGGGTCCTCGAAACGGAATTCGATGACCGGCTCGTAGGAGGGATTTTCAATACCCTCGAAAAAGCTCTCCATAGCATCCATCCGGTCGTTTGGTGGCATGTAATCGAAGGCGCACTCCCCGATGAGTTCCTCTTGCTCATAGCCAAGCGTCCTTTTGCAGGCCGGAGAGATGTACTTGAATCGAGCACTCTCATCAACAACGCTGATGACGTCAGTGGAGTTGGTGACCAACTTGCTGAACTTTTCCTCGGAGCGTTTGAGTGATTCCGAGGCTCGATACCGCTCAACAGCATTGAGAAGGCGATTCGCTAAGACAGAGTATTGGCTGGCATTGGTCTCCTTTTGCAGATAGTCCGTAACTCCTTTCGATATCGCTTCACTTGCGATCTCTTCGCTCCCTTTTCCAGTGAACAGGACAAATGGGGTGTCAGGGTGATCCTGACGGACATTCTCGAGAAAGTCCAATCCGTTCATTTTCGGCATATCATAGTCACTAACAATTGCGTCTACGCGCTCTCGTTCGAGGCGTTCGAGCGCTTCATCACCGAACGACTCGGAGATTACGGTGAACTCATCACGTTCACGCTCGAGAAACGTTGCAGTGAGATCAAGCATGCTAGGATCGTCATCGACAAGCAGGACGACGATCTCGGAACATTCGTTCGTATCATAGAGCAGCTCCGAGAGGCCCCCGTCAGTACGATCTCCATTGCTCATTTTCCCATCTGATTCGTGAGGATGGTCTCGTAATACGGTATCATCACTTCAATGCCCTGTTGCCAGTGACGCTTCGTATGCATGTCATGCAGTTCAAAGGCGAGGACGTATCTGAGGGGCTCTGGCCCCAATCCTGACTTGCCGGCTCGAGGCTTCGAAGGATAATCCGGGTTTTGTAGAGCCGCTCGAAGCTCATGAACTTGCGACCACCCAAATGGGGTCCAGTAGTTGCCACCGGCCTTGTGCTTTCGCCATGCCTCGGCCTTTTTCACGGCGTAGTTCGAATCGGCTCCGATTATCGAGGCTCGCTGACGGAGCTTATTCCTGACCGGAGAGTAGTCAGCATCCATGATGGCTTCCTGCTGGATATCACCGTGTTGCAGACATTGGAATTCGACTTCGTCTTTTGCTTCGAGAGCATCAACAAACGCTGTTGCAGCCAGGCGTAGCTTGTCGTCTCCAAGATTCTCGAACTGATACTTGTCGATCATATAAAAATGTTCAATGGCATCGCTATAGGATCCCCGGTCGTGAGCTTGGAATCCGGCCGCTAATTGTTCCGATAGATATCGGGCGGTGGATCTGTTATCGTTTGCTTCCATTCGTTGTTTTTCCGCCGAACGTTGACTCATTGGGCCACCATTCACTGTTTGATGTCTTGGCCAAAAACAGAAATGTTTTGTTCTTATATTGACGTATTGAACCGGCTCGAGCAAGAGTAGGAGTTGATATAGAACTAACTGTATAAATACGGCAGGAGACCCTTTGTCGTCGTTGGATAGACAATAGCGGAATAGTGGCCGAAGCACGGTAGATGGCATCAGGGATGATCTTATAGAGAGATAACTATTATCATCATTGATGTAGTACTATCTGTTATGGGCATTCGATCCTCATCGCGTCAACCGCAGTGTCTGCAATGTGGGTTCGAAGCGGATTCCGGTAGTGACGAGTGGGAACGAGTCAATGCACCGCCGTTCCGCAGCCTCACGCAGTGTCCGGAGTGTGGAAGCACCAATATTCTCAGTCGTTCACGATAGCGGTTTTCTGTGGCTTCCAGTGTTTTGTTTGATTAGATCTCCCCTCCTGTTTGTTGTACTTCGACGGGCAACGAGCTATGTTCGATGACGCAATGTTGATCGCTTTATATTACCGACATTGACGTCTGACGTTCCCACTACCTCCCTATCACGTTCCTAGTGATTCGGGCTGGTATTCGTCGGTCACCAGGCGGATCCCCTCCTCAAAGTCGATTTGAGGCTCCCAGTCGGTCCCAGTGGTCATCTTGGTGATATCGGCCATGGTATCGTGAACGTACACATCCTCGGGAATTGGATTCTCAGTATACTCGGGTTCGATATCGGTCCCCAATTCGTTGTTCAATAACTCAACGATGGTATTGAACGAGTAGCTCTCTCCGGTACCGAGATTGTAGATTCCGTCGAGGTGTTCGTCGGCCGCGATCTCCAGCCCGCGGACGATATCTCGAACGTGGATACAGTCACGGGTCTGCGTTCCGTCACCGTAGAGAATCGGGGCCTCACCGTTGGCAAGGCTGTCGGCGAACTGGGCAACGACATTCGCGTACTCGCCTTTGTGCGCCTCACTCCCACCGTAGCCTTGATAGACGGAGAAAAAGCGCATCCCAGCACAGGTAATGTCGTGGAAGTTCGAATAGTACTCGGCATAGCGTTCACGGGCCAACTTGGAAGCTTCATAGCCAGTGTTTGCCTGGACGTCCATATTCTCGGGTGAGGGCTCGGTCCGGTTTCCGTAGACCGAAGACGTGGATGCATATACCACGGTTTCACACCCCTGCTTGCGTGCTTGCTCGACGACATTGACGAACCCCTTGACGTTGATATGGGTGCCTTGTTGGGGGTTTGCTTCGTGCATCACGTACGAGGAGAGCGCAGCGAGGTGGAACACGACATCCACATCTACGGGCAGGTCCTCATCGAGGACACTCACATCGACGAACTCTACCTCATTGTTCAGATTCTCCTCGGTACCGAGATAGCCGTTGTCAAGAGCTATCACGTCATTCGACTCGGTGAGGTGGTTGGCGAGATTCGAGCCGATGAAGCCCGCACCGCCGGTTACGAGCACTCGTTTCCCGTTCATATGTACCGTTGGTGATCTCTCTGTCTTAGCTATTCAGTCAATGAGGTCTCTCACTCTCCTGGTTCGGTTCTCTGAGTGAGGGCTTTTCGCTTTGTCCCGTTGCATATTCGATGCTCAGTTACGTGCCAATGGTTCTGCAGGAGATCTGTCTCACATGTTCCATATCGGGCGAAATACCTATCCGATTCTCGGGCATACATACACGTAGTTCCGGTGGAGCAAGACCCAACGTCAGCGGAAGGACTCATGCGTCAGATGAGTATTCTCGGTCGCGCACACAGCTATAGTTTTCACTCAGAGAGGTAGAGAGGGGCATCCCACTCACAATATCCTGTGTACATCTCCGTGGAGAGATGCATCAAAAACCACGATAGATCTTGTCCCTGTAGCAAACACAACACTAGTACCCCGGGGTGAGAAAGCCCTTTCACGTTCTTAATTTCTGGTATGTCATCTTACCAACTGATTGCTTGGCTATCGTATCGCTCTCTACATTCTCCCTGAATGTCTTTTAACACTACAGTCGGCGCGTTCCTCACATTGTATCAGTAGACACATCAAAGACGCTTAGTACGTCGGTGTAGTTAATTTAGCAGCTACTGACAACCCATGGATGTAAAGCGTGTAATTGCAGCGACGGGGCTCCTTGTAATCGGTGTCGGGATCTTCGTTACTGATTTTCCCGTCATAGGCCGGCCCGCGTCGATCCTCCTCAATCACCCGATCATCGCTTTCCTCCTGCTCGGGTGGTATCTCGGGCGGCCTGCGATCGCGATGGGGGCCCAATGGTTTCACTACCGGTGGCGCGATTCGTTGGATGAGGACGTTGAACCTCCCTCTCTTTCCGTGCTCATTCCGGCGTACAACGAAGAGAACCAAGTAACCGAGACTCAGTACCTCACAAAGCGGGTTAGGTGAACGGGCTGCTTGGTCGGTTGATGCGACCGGACCAAGCAGCCAACGAACTCACCGAAGAGCAGGTCCTTAACTTTCTCGTCAACACTCTCGACGAGGAGATCGATATCGAACTCGGCGAGAACGCCGATATCGACTCCGAGGACATCTGGGACGTCCTCGTCGGCGCGACAGCCGACGAGGACTCGGTCAGTCATCTCTGTGAGATCTCAGAGGACTCACCCCACGGTAATACGATTCTCCACCACCTCCGGACGAAGTTCGA